>MNWR01000073.1 GCA_001872725.1 Proteobacteria bacterium CG1_02_64_396
ACCGCCCCCCGGCCAAACGCCCCCCCGCCCCAACCACCACCGCCTTGAGCAGCCCCAGCGCCATCACCACCACGATGACCACCCACCACCACTGCCCCAGGGCGGGTAGATCGACCAACATCCCGACCGAGATGAAAAAGAGGGAAAGAAACAGATCGCGAAAGGGGGCGATGTCGGCGTGAACCTGATGATGAAACTGGGTCTCGGCCACCATCATCCCGGCCAAAAAGGCCCCCAGCGCCATCGACAACCCCAGGGTGTTGGTCAGCCAGGCAGTGCCGAAACAGACCACCATGACGGTGATGATGAAGAGCTCGGAGGAGCGGGAGCGGGCCACATGGGTCAGCAACGGGCTGAGCAGGTAGCGCCCGGCCAGAAACACCAGCACCACCGCCGCCACCCCCTTGCCCACCGCCAGCGCCACCGTTTGCCCCAGATCGGCGGTCTCCCCCCCCAGCAGCGGCAGGGCGATCATCATCGGCACCACCGCCAGGTCTTGGAACAGCAGCACCCCCACCGCCAAACGACCATAGGGGGACTCGACCTCACCCCGCTCCATCAGCAGCTTTAGAACGATGGCGGTCGACGACAGGCTGGCGACAAACCCGATGGTCACCGCCGTGGCAGCATCGACCCCCAACAGCCAGGCCAACCCCGACACCGCCAGCACCGTGGCCAGCACCTGAAAACTCCCCACCCCGAAGACCAACCGGCGCATTGCCATCATCGTTTCGACCGAGAATTCCAGTCCGATGGTGAAGAGCAGCAGCACAATGCCGAATTCCGACAGCAGCTCCACGTCGTGGCGGCTATCGACCCAACCGAGGACCGAGGGGCCGATCAACATCCCGGTCAGGATATAACCGACCACCGGGGAGACCCCGACCCGGCGGGAGGTCAACACAATGACCACCGCAATGGCGAAGATGAGCAAAAGCTGGGAAAGCACCGATTCCAACGTGGAACTCCGAATCTAGGGAAACGCCGATTCAAGGCCTCCTGCCTTGAATCGGCACGCTACGCAAAAACCAAAAGTAGGCGCCTTGAGGCGGCGTCGCTTTTGCTTCGCTTGCAAAATCAGTCACTTACGTTCCTGATTTTGGCATCCCATCCCTGGGCTGCTCGGAAGCACTGAATAAATCAGCGCTTCTCTAGGGGGGTAGGGGGGGCAAGGGGGGACGGATGAGATCCACAATCCGGGACAAAGGTTGCCATGCTCCGACCCCGACGGCACTATCTGACCGGATCCCGTCCGGACCCATTCCCCCTTTGAAGGACGTAAGACGGAGTCAACGATGCCTCGGTTGCACCGCCCCCTCCTGCCCGCATTCATCGCCGCCTCGCTGCTGTGGTTGAGCGCCTGTGGCGGTCCGCCTCCCCCCCCACCCACCCCGGAGGGGATGCTCAAGCTCGGCTACGAACAGCTTGAAAAAAAGCAGTACGACCAGGCCGAGGCCTCTTTTGCCCAAGCCCGCCAGGGGGGATTAACCCTCAAGGCCAACCTGGGACTGCTGCAAACCAAAGAGGCCCGAGGCGCCATCAACGACGCTCTGGCCCTGAGCGACGAGTTGCTGCGCTCGGCCACCACGGCCGAAAATACCGTCACCTACCTGATCGAGGCGGTGCGGCTGCGTAACGCTCATTCCAACACCAGCTCCGATGCGGTCACCCAATCCTGGCAACAGGTCGGGAAGATGTTGACCCCGAACCAATCGCTCGACATCGCCCTGGTCTTCGAACGCAGTGCTCTACTGAACGACGCCAAAACCGCCTACGTGCGGGCGCTGGCCGATCCGTTGCTCATTGGTCAGGTGCAGCGTCACCTGCCGTGGGTGTCGCAGCTGACGGGGACCACCCTGCATCCTTTTACCCAGGGATTGCTGGCCCAACCGGGGGGGGTGAGCGTTGGTCAGTGGCTGACGTTGCTGACCGAACAGTGGCAGTTGCGGGTGCGCCTGCCGGTCCGCCCCCCGATTCAAGACATCGATCCGGCCTTCAAAAAAGTGCTGGATGCCTACCCGACCCACGAGGCGGTCGGTTTTGCGCTGAGCCAGCGGATCACCGGGGCCGAATTGGGGCCCAACGACGCCATGGTGTTGGATGCCCCTTTGACCCGCCGCGCTTGGGCCGAGGGATTGATCGACCTGTACAGCCGCTTCGACGCCACCGAGGCACATCGCGGCGAAACCCAGGCCTGGGCGGTCGACATCGCCCCCGGCACCCCCTGGACCCAACCGATTTTGCACGCCATGCATCTGGAATTGGTGCGGGCCAAAGACCCCGCCCGGCACACCTTCCAGCCCGACGACGAGGTCCTTCCGATCGAGGCGATCGGCAGCTTGGTCCGCCTGAACCAACTTCTCTCCCTGAGCGAATGATCCGGGTAGCGGCATGAAACGTTCGATGTTGACGACACTACTGGCCCTTCCCCTGCTGCTGTCGAGCCTTTCGGCCCAAGCGGTGGAGTTCCTGGAGGCGTGGCCTCCCCAGGGTGAGGAGGCGAAAAAACTCCTCGACGAAGCCCCCCAGGGGATCGCCCTCGACAACCATGGCCGGGTCTGGGTCGCCCTCCCCGACGCCGACAGCCCCATCGGCATGATCGACCCCGATCTCAACAAACTCATCCCCCTGCGCATCAAAGGGGGTGAACTCGATAAGCCGGTCGATCTGGCGTTTTCCCCCCTCGGGCTGCTCTGGGTGATCGACCAGGGGGCCGATGCGGTGGTGATTCTCGATACCGGGGGGCGCATCACCCAACGGATCGAAGGGACCCTCGACAACCCTAGCTCCATCGTTTTCGACGCTCAGGGCAACGCTTTCGTGACCGATTCGGGCAACGAGCGGATCGTGGTGTTTAACCCCCAGGGGGTTCAGCTGCGCGCCGTGACCCCCAGCGGGCGTCGCTATAGCCTCGATCAACCGGTCTCGGTGGCGATTCTCGACAACGGCTCCGTGGCGATCCTCGATCCGGGCGACGAGCGGATCGTGCTGGTCGACAACTTTGGCGGCACCTCTCAGCTGGGGGGCGACGCGTTCGAATTCCCCGGCGCGGTCGCCATCGCCTCCCTGACCGACCGCCGTCTGGTGGTCGCCCAAGAGGATGGGGTGGTACGGATTGTCTCCCCCGGCGGGCAGGATCTGGCCAAGTTCGGCAGCAGTGGCAAGGGGATCAGCCAATTCGGCGAGATCTCCCGCATTCGGCTCGACGCCTGGGGACGGCTGTGGATCGCCGATGCCAAAAACCAGCGGGTCAGCGCCTTTCGCATCGATTCTGTCCCGCCACTGCAAGCGATTGGTGCCTACTCCCAGCCCCCCGAGCGCCCCGTCGACATCGCAACGGTCGACGAGCGCGATGGGCTGTGGTTGAACTGGGAGACCCCTGAAAATCACGCGGTCAGCCACTACATCGTCGAACGGGGCGAAAACATCGACGCCGTGGGGAGCAGAGGCTTCAAGGTTGTGGCCACCACCCTGGAGCCCCAGTTTCGCGACACCCTTGCCCCCCAAGCGACCGTGCTCAGCTACCAGGTCAAGACGGTCGACATGACCGGACGGCAGTCGATGCCAACCGCCAGTCGTCCCATCGAGCGGGCCACCGCCCATCTGCGCGGTCGTTTCACCATCGCCCTGCAAAACGACGGTTCCATCGGCGGCAGCGAGATCGCCCAGCTGCGCAAAGCGCTGGTTGAACATCCCGCCTTCGATTTGGTGGAACGGGGGGAGGGGCTGCGCGGCGCCATGCAAGAGCAGCGTCTGCTGGCCAGCGGCCTGGCGGGCGGCGCAAACAATGAGGCACAACTGGCGGGGGCCGAGTTGATCGCCCTGACCAAAACCACCGGCGAGGGGCAGGTCTATGTGTCGCTCACCGATGTCGCCTCGGGCCGCGTGGTCGCCGAAAGCCTGCGCGATCCCGGCCATGCCACCACCATCGTCGACGACATCTTCGACCAGCTCGCCCGCAACTTGGGCGAAATCAAAGGTGAGATTCAAGGGTTCGAGCCGGGGCTGCAACTCGACATTTATCAAGCCCAGGATCGCAGGCGGATCGCCCGCATTCCCCTGAGTTCGGGTCGGTTCTTGGTCCGCTCGGTGCCGCTGGGCAGTTACATCGTCGAGGTCAGCACCCTGCGCTCCGATCTGACGATGCCCCAGGCCTACCAGGTGACCCTGTCGGCCGACTACACCCGGCTGGAGCTGCCTACCCTGATTATTCAACGCAAATAGGGACAACCCTACGCACAACCAAAAAAGGCCCCTGCTTCAGGGGCTTTTTTTTGGCTCGGAAAACGCTATTAAATCAGCGCTTCCTTAGAATCCATGCGGGCAAACGGCAAATCCCATACCGGATTTTCAGGTTGGTGCCCAAACAAAACTCCGCCCAGGTTTTGGTTGCAACATACACGACAAAGGCCGCCGGTTTCCCGGCGGCCTTTGTCCGAACCGCGTGGTCCGTCGACCTTCGTTGTCATGCGCCGTCTTATGCCGCCCCCATCGGGGCGGTTTTTTTTGTCCGCCCCGAACCAAAACCCCCTTCAGGGGTTCGGTGGGGGGGCATTTTTTCTCATCGTTTGAGCGCTGTGGAGGTAGCCATGCACGTCATCGTCGATCTGGCCGTCGTCCCCCTCGGGGTGGGGGTGTCGGTTTCAAGCTACGTGGCCGAATGCGAGAAGATCCTCGGCGAGGCGGGGCTCAACCCCCGGCTGCACGCCTTCGGCACCAACATCGAGGGGGAGTGGGATGTGGTCTTCGCGGCGATCAAACAGTGCCACCAGCGCCTGCATGCGATGGGGGCGCCGCGGATTACCGCCTCGCTCAGGGTCGGCACCCGTATCGACAAGGTGCAGAGCGGACAAGACAAAATCGACGCGGTGGCGCGGCGGCTGGCCGAGATGGAATGAGGGGCCGGAGGATCGGGGAAACGCCGGTCGATTCGGCGCCTGATTGCAGTTTTGGGAAGGGGCGCTGAAGTGGTGGGGGGGCTGATACGGCGCTGTTTGAATCCGCCGACACCCCAGCCCACCGGCGCCGATGCGCGATCGCTTACTTGCGATCATGGCCTTCCGTGTCTGGGTTGACGGCACGCTCCAAACGACGGACCCGCAGGATCAAATCGGGAAGCTCCGCCAGCCGGAGTATGGCCCTCTTCGCCCGAGCAATGGGCATGGTCGTACCACTTGCCCATCACATGGCTGCCCGGTGGTAAATCTTGAAGAACCAAGCTGCTCCCAACCACCCGGCTGCCCTCGCCGATGGTGATGTGATCGTTGATGGTGACGTTGCCCGAGATCAGGCAATGGTCGCCGACCACGACCGAGCCCCCGAACACCGTTCCGGTCAAAATGATGCAATGGCGGCCGATCTTCACCGAATGGGCGATGTGCACCATGTTGTCCAGCTTGGTGCCGTCGCCGACGACCGTTGCATCGAGGCTGGCGCGGTCCAAGGTGCAGTTCGGACCGATCTCCACGTCGTTGCCGACCTCGACGATGCCGATTTGGGGGATCTTCTGGTGCCCATCCCGGCCCATCATGAAACCGAACCCATCCCCGCCGATCACCGTACCGCTGTGAACGATGCAGCGCCCCCCCACCCGGCACCGCTCCAGCAGTTTGACTCCGGGATGCAACACAGTATCGGCGCCGACCACCGCCCCTCGACCCACAAACCCGTGGGCGCCGATGCGGGCCCCCGCCTCGATGCGGGCCCCCGCTTCGATCACAACCAAGGGGCCGATCCACACCCGATCGGCCAAGATCGCCCCCTCCTCCACCACCGCCGTGGGGTGAATCCCCCACCGCTCCTCGTTCGACCGCGAAAAATGATTCACCGCCTTGATGAAGGCGCGGTAGGGATCGGCAACCACCAGCGCCGGTTTGCCCCCCGCCAGCTCCGGGCGGGCGACGATCAGGGCGGCGGCGCGGCTTTGTAGTGCCTCGGGCACCATTTTCTGGCCTCGCACAAACGAGATGTCCCTCGACCCCGCCCCCATCAACGAGCCCACCCCTTCGATGTCGACACCCCCGTCGCCACACAGTTGGGCATCGAGGGACTGGGTCAGATCGCTGAGTTTCATGGAGGGATCCTTGTACGAGATTTGCGAAAAGGGGGGCCGGGATTCGAGCGTCGGTGCAACGGCGACGAACAGGATCAAGTGCCCATGAACCTTAACAAACCCCCTACGGGATGTGCATGCAGGTCTCAAGGTCAAACACCGCCGTCCGGCTTGCGATTGCGTCGCAAACGACAAGGCCGCCGGTTTCCCGGCGGCCTTGTTCGTTTTGCCAGCAAGGGTCGGCCCGACTCAACCCTCTTTTTTGTCGTAAGGGTTCTGCCCTTTGCGCCACATAAACCGAATCGGGCAGCCCGGCATTTTAAAATCCTTACGCATGTTCTTAATCAGGTAGCGCAGGTAGGTGGGCTGGATCGCCTGGGGCTGATTGGTGAAGCCAACAAAGGTGGGAGGATGGGTGGCGACTTGGGTTAGGTAGCGGATCTTCACACTCGCCCCCGAGGGGGTGGCGGGGTGGGGATGGGCGCCCTGAGTTTGAGCCAGCCAACGGTTCAATTCCCCCGTACCGATCCGCTGCCCGGCGGCGTCGAACAACTCGATCACCTTGCCCAGCACCTTGTGCAGGTTTTTGCCCGACAGAGCGGAGACCTCCATCACCTGAAGATCGCCAACCGCGTGCAGCGCCACCCGCAGGTTTTCGCGAAAACGCTCCCGCTCCCCCGCTTCGACCAGGTCGATCTTGTTCACCAGCAGCAGCAGCGAACAGCCCGATTCCTGGGCGATTTCACCCAAGCGCAGGTCTTGATCGGTCAACCCCTCGACGGCGTCGATCATCAAGATCGCCACATCGGCCCGATCCAACGCCCGCATGGCGCTGACCACCGCGTATTTCTCGACCCGCATGGCGATCCGGCTTTTACGGCGGATCCCGGCGGTGTCGATCAACACCAGATCGCGCCCCCGGTAGGTAAACGGAGTGTCGATGGAATCGCGGGTGGTGCCGGGCATATCGAAGGCGAGCATCCGCTCCTCGCCCACCAACTTATTGATGAACGACGATTTGCCGACGTTGGGACGACCCACCACTGCCAGACGGACCGTCTTTTCGACCTCGACGGTCGGCTCGACCTCTTCCCCTTCGACAAGCTTTTCGGGAACGACCGGCGCCGCCCCCTCGGGCAGGTATTCGATCAGCCGCTCTTTGAGATCGCCGATCCCCTGCAAATGGGCCGCCGAAACCACGGCGGGCTCCCCCAAGCCGAGGCTGTAGAACTCCATTCCGCCGCCGTGTCCGAGCCCCTCCCCTTTGTTGACCACCACGATCACCGGACGCTCGGAGCGGCGCAGGATCTCGGCGATGGTCTCGTCGTCCCCCATCACCCCGGCGCGGGCGTCGACCACAAACAGGATGACATCGGCCTCTTGCACCGCCGTCATCGCCTGCTCGCGGATGTGGGAAATCAAAGGATCGGTGGTGTCGGGCTCCAAACCGCCGGTATCGACGATGGAGACCTCCCGGTTGCCCTCTAAAAAGATGCGGGCGTAGTGGCGGTCGCGGGTGACGCCGGGCATGTCGTCGACCACCGCCCGCTTTTCGCGCAGCAGGGCGTTGAAGAGGCTGGACTTACCAACGTTGGGGCGACCAACCAAGGCAACGGTGCTCAAGGGGCGACTCCGGAGTAGACCCAAACGGTGCGACGGTCGTCGCTAAAGATCAGGCGATCACCCCAAACCAGCGGATCGCTGAACATGTGGTGGGCCGCCAAGGAGGGGTCAACCGACCAGACCAGGGTGTCGGGATCGACCGGGCCGATCCCCTGTTGCCCCAGGCGCCAAAGCTGGCCGCCAACCTGGGCCAAACGGTCGAGTTCCCCCTTGGGGTCGGCGGGGGAGCGGGCGACAACTTGGCCATCTTGGCCGTCGATGCGGGCCAGACTGCCATCGTCGAACAGGGTGTAGACCGCACCGCCCAACACCACCGGGGCGGTGCGGACACCGCCGTCGACGCTCCAAAGCAGATGGCCGTCCTTCATCGACACCGCCGCCAGCACATGGCCGAAAACAGGAACGATCAGGGTTTGGTTGTCGAACACTTGGGGACCGGCATCAACATCGGCCAGCCGCTGCAAATCGGTGCCAAAGATCTGGGTGACCCCCTGCTCCCACTGCAACTCGCCGTCGCTGCCGAGCTTGGCGATCCGCCCTTCGGAAAGCCCCACTGCAAAACCGCCACCCGGCAAGCCGACCGCCTGGGAGCCCCCCAGAATCGTCAACGCTTTGGATTCGGGGGCGTAGCGCCAGAGCTCTTTGCCGTTGGCTGTGTCGAGGGCGATCACGGTCTGTTGGCTGGTGGTGACCAGCAGCAGCCCCCCTTGCGGGGAAAGCCCCAACGGCTTGGCGTCGAGTTGGGCGCTCCAGCGTGCATGGCCCGCCCCCATGGCGACCACCCGCCCCTTGCCGGTGCCGAAGGCCACGGTGGCAGGGTCGAGGAGCGCTAGGTTGGTGGTCACCTTTCCCTCTTGGGCCCAACGCTGGATCCGGCTGCCGGTGTCGATGTCGAGCAGTTCAAGCCCACCGGCACCGACCGACCAGATCCCCTCGACCGTGACCACCGGGGCGACCGGCGTAAGAGGACGGGGGTCCATGAGTCCGGGCGCGGCGCGGTTCCAATCGAAATCGAGCGCCTGGACTGGAGCGGCAAGGGCGACAAAAGCACAGCCGATCAGGGGGGCTACTCGCAAAAACGATGGGGCACGCGCCGAACCTTGCTTCACTGCTGCACCCCTTGTTTGGCGCGGGCCGCCGCTTCAGATGCGTCGATCAGATTGGTCAACCCCGAATTCACCTTGAGGCGAGCATCCGAGAAGGCCAGCAGCGCCTCATCCCGTTTGCCCGCCGCCGACAAAAGCCACCCCTTGGTCAGATTGAGGTAACCGTCCTCGATGCCGGGCTCGACCCCCTTGAGCAGCGACAACCCCTTTTCGGGCTCATCGCCCAGGTAGGTCAGCGCCTGCTCGATGGTCAACCGGGCCATCAGCGCCGCGTCGTTGGTCAGCTTGGCCGCCTCTTCGGCGTGGGTCCGCACCGAGGCGACCTCACCGGCCTTGGCTGCCAGCGACATCAGCCGCAGGTGCGACAACAGCTTGTAGGTGTCGTCCCCCTGCACGGTGATGCGCTGCAACGCCTCGACCCCGTTGTCGCGATTGGCATCCTCGCTGGTCAGTTTCACCGCTTGGTCGTACTGGTTGCTCCCCTCCATCGCCGCTTGGTCGAGGTAGGAGCGCAGCCCGATGCCGCCAGCGGTGCCAACCAGAATCATCACCATTCCGACGATGACCCAGCTGCCCCATTGCTCCCAGAAAGCCGCGAGTTTCGCGTGGCCAATGTCGTCGTCCGTCACCATGGGGGTATTCATCGTGCGACCTCAAAAATGTTGGATGGGGCCGGTGGCCCGTCGTGGTAAACCAAAAACTGGAGCATCTGCCCCAGGTGTTATTTGAGCGTTTCGACCGTCGTCCAGTGCAATTCGGTGAGCCTGCCCGACTCGTCGAGGCGGATGCGCCGGAAGTTGACCGGCATGCCGCTGCCGTCGTCGAGCCGCACCACCACCCCGTGCAGCTGCCCCCCCTCTTCAGCCACCTTAAACCGAACCGGCATGCCGTCCCGGAATTTGGCCAGCGGCCCCTCGACCTGCATGCCGATGATCGATTCGTAGGGGCCGGTCATGCCGACATCGGTCAGCCGCAGGGTTCCCCCCGGCTGGATTTCGTCGTCGCAGGTCGGGACGTGGGTGTGGGTGCCGAAGACCACCGCCGCCCGGCCATCGAGGTGGCGGGCCATCGCCACCTTCTCGCTGCTGGCCTCGGCATGAAAATCGACCACCACGATGGCGTCGTCGCGGCGCTGCGCCAAAAGCTGGTCGATGGCGGCAAAGGGGTCGTCGCAGGGGGGCATGAAGACCCGCCCCATCAAGTTGACCACCAACAAATCTTGCCCCGTCGGCAGCGGGATCTCGGCCCAACCCTTGCCCGGCTGCCCCTTGGGTTGATTGAGGGGGCGCAGCAGGTAACCGATGCTGCCGATCTCGCCCACCAAATCGCGTTGATCCCAGACGTGATTGCCGGTGGTAATCACGTCGGCTCCTACTTTGTGCAGCTCATGGGCGATCTTGCCGGTGATGCCGAATCCGGCGGCGGCGTTTTCGCCGTTGAGGACGCAGGCGTCGATACCGTAGCGGCTACGCAACCGGGGTAGAAAACGTTCGACCAGATCGCGGCCGCTGCGGCCGACCACATCGCCGATGATCAGAAGATTCAAACCAAACCTATCGCGGATGTCGATTCGACGCCGCCACTCGTCGGCTGGACCGGCGGGGCGGATCGAAGGGTTCTCGAAAGACTTCCCAAAAAAGTTCGGGAGCATACCCTAAACCGCCTTCGGGTGGGTACCATTGCCCATTCGTACCCCCCATTTTTGGCCGGTCGGCTTCGTAGGGGGCCAAGGGGCGGTCGCCCCTCTTCCCGACCCGACGCCGTCAACCCGGAACCCCATGACGACCCACATCGACCCGTTCGAAGCCCAAACCCATGGCGAAAAGATCGATCTGCTCTACGACCAGTCGTATCCGGCGGTCTTCCTGAGTCTGATCGGAGGGGGGCTTCTGGTCGCGGTCTTGTGGGGACAGGTTCCGACCCGCCATTTGATCGGTTGGCTGGCCACCCTGGCGGGATCGGCGGTCATTCGCTTGTTCGTCTTTTCCCGCTACCGCCGTAGTGGTTCCAAAGGGGCCGCTTCACTGGTCTGGGAGACCCCCTATTTTGCGTCGCTGATGTTCTCGACCGCCGTCTGGGGGGTTGGCGGGCTATGGTTGGTCACCCAAGTCGACCCCATGTACCAAATGTCGATTTATTTCTTCCTTTTCGGCCTTTCCGGCGCCGCCTTTGGGGTCTATTCGGCCATCCGACCAATCCTGCTGGCAACCATCTTCACCATGCTCTTGCCGGTCACTTTCTATTTTCTGTTGGACGGCAAAACCCTGTTCCTCATCTTGGGGCTGGGGGCGCTGCTCTTCCTGTACAGCGGCATCATCACGACCCGGGTGCAGTCGGCGGCGCTGCACAACTCGATCCTGCTCACCCACCAGTTGCACCAGGCCAAAGAGATGGCCGAAGCCGAGGCGGCTACCGACACCTTGACCGGCCTGCTCACCCGAGGCGCCTTCATGGATCGGGCCGAAACCAGCGTCGCGGCCATGAACCGGAACGGCCACCCCTACGCCCTGATCCTGCTCGACCTCGACCGCTTCAAACCCATCAACGATACCCACGGCCACCACATCGGCGACCAGGCGCTGTGCCACGCCGCCCAAGTGATTCAGACGGCGGTGCGGCGCTTCGATGTCTGCGGGCGGCTGGGGGGTGAGGAGTTCACGGTGTTGCTGCCCGACACCGACGGCCAATCGGCGATGCTGATGGCTGAACAGATCCGTCACGCCCTGGAAAGCCACCCCATGCCGCTGGGGGACTCGGAATTGACCCTGACCGCCAGTTTCGGGGTCGCCTCGGGCCGCTTCGACCTCGACACCCTGCTGCGCATGGCCGACCAAGCCATGTATCGCGCCAAAGAGGAGGGGCGCAACCGGGTCAGCTACGCCAACCCCACCCACATCTTCAACACCCTACCCCTGGACGCTTGATTCATGAGCCAACCGCACGACACCGATCTCGACCTCGATCAACACACCCCGATGATGCGTCAGTACCTGGCGATGAAGGGGCAGTACCCCCACGCGCTGCTCTTCTACCGCATGGGCGACTTCTACGAGATGTTTTTCGACGACGCCCGCAAAGCCTCCGAGGTACTCGGGCTGTCGTTGACGGTGCGGGGCGCCAGCGCGGGCGAACCAATCCCCATGGCGGGGTTGCCCCACCATCAGCTCGATCCGTACCTGGCCAAGGCGGTCAAGGCGGGGCTGACGGTGGCGATCTGCGAGCAGATGGAGGAGTCCCAACCGGGCAAGAAGATGGTCCACCGCGAGGTGGTCCAGGTGGTCTCGCCGGGGACGATCATCGACCCCGGTTTGCTGCCCGAGACGGGGCACCGCTTTTTGGGCTGTTTGATCCCCCACCGGGGCAAGCTGGGGGTGGCGCTGATCGAGGCCTCGACCGGGGCGGTTTACGCCGATGCGGTGCCGCGCGAGCGGGCGGGCGATTGGCTGGCCCCCTTCGAGGTCGCCGAGCTGCTCGTCCCCGAGGGGTTCGAAGCGAACCTGTTCGAGACCGCCCACCGGGTCGAGCTGCCCCCCTACATGCTTGAAAAAGGTCAGGGGCAAGAGGCGGTGCTGCGCCGTTACGGTGTCGCCGCCCCCGAGGGATTGGGGATGGAGCCCGGCAGCGGCGAGCTGATCGCTCTGGGGCTGCTGCTCGAACACCTGGAATCGCACCTCTTCTGCGAGGCGACCCACCTGAGCCGCCCGCGCCGGTTGACCACCCAGACGACCCTGCGCATCGATCCGGCCACTCGGCGGGCGCTCGAAATCCTGCGCCCCATGATGGGCGAAGGGTCGGGCGGCACCCTGGTGTCGGTGGTCGACAAAACCGCCACCCCGATGGGGGCGCGCCAGCTGCGCGACGACCTGACCGCCCCCCTGCGCGATCAAGCGGCCATCGAGGCGCGGCACGATGCGGTGCAGGCGCTGCTGCCTTGGTGCGAGGAAGCAGCCAGCCTGCTCAAACGGGTCGGCGATCTGGAGCGGCTCGGCACCCGGCTGACCTTAGGAAGGATCAACCCCCGCGAACTGGGCAATCTGGGGCGCAGCATCGCCGCCATCCCGGCGCTGATCGACTTCATCTCGGAGGCAAGCGCCCAGGCGTCGCTCTTGGCCGAGGCGATCCAAGGGCTGGAGCCGGTCCTCCCCCTCGGCCCCTTCCTGAGCGAGGCGCTGCAAGAGGAGCTGCCGCTGCACACCCGGGACGGGCGCATCTTCGCCCCCGGCTTTGATGCCGAACTCGACCGGCTGCGCGACCTGGCCGACAACGGCACCCGCAAACTGCTCGAACTCGAAGCGCGGGTGAAAGAGCAAACCGGCATCGGCAGCCTGAAAGTCAAGTTCAACCGGGTTTTCGGCTACGGCTTCGAGGTCACCCGCCCCCACCTCGACAAGGTCCCCCCCCACTGGGTGCGCAAGCAGTCGCTGGCCGGGGCCGAGCGCTTCATCGACGAGGAGCTCAAGGAGCTGGAGCGGGGGCTGAGCGAGGCCGAGGCGGGCTCGGTGGTGCGCGAGGCGGGGCTTTTCGACGAGCTGATCGAGCAGTTGCAGGGGCAGGCCGAGGCCATTCGGCGCTGCGGCGCGGCATTGGCCCGCATCGACGTCACGGTGGGGCTGGCACGGGCGGCGCGATTGCACGGCTGGAGCCGCCCGGCCATGCGCGACAAGCCGATTTTGCACATCCATGAGGGGGTCCACCCGGTGGTCGCCGCCTTGAGCGAGGAGCCCTTCATCCCCAACGATTTAAGGCTCGACCCCGAGCGGCGCACCATGATTTTGACCGGCCCCAACATGGGGGGTAAATCGACCTACATGCGGCTGTGCGCCCTGACCGTGCTGCTGGCCCAGGCGGGCAGTTTCGTCCCGGCGCGGGCCGCCACGGTGGGGATCATGGAATCGCTCCACACCCGGGTGGGAGCCTCGGACGATCTGGCTCGCGGCCAATCGACCTTCATGGTCGAGATGGTCGAGACTGCTGCGATCCTACATACCGCAGGGCCCCGTTCCCTGGTCTTGCTCGACGAGGTCGGGCGAGGCACCTCCACCTTCGACGGCATGGCGCTGGCCCGGGCGATTGCCGAACACCTGATCGAACACACCCAGGCCTTCACCCTGTTCGCCACCCACTACCACGAACTCACGGCGCTGCCCGACCGGCTGCCCGGCTGCTTCAACGCCCGGGTCACAGTGGCCGAGGAGGGCCACAAGGTGGTCTTTTTGCACCGGGTCGAAGAGGGGGCGGCGGAGCGCTCTTATGGGCTGCTGGTGGCGGGAATGGCGGGGCTGCCGAGCTCGGTGCTCGACCGGGCCACGGTATTGCTGCACGACCTGGAGAGTGGGGCGCTGGAGCGGGGCAAGAAAAAAAGTCAGGCGCCGCTGCTGTTCTCGGCGCCGAAGCCCGTGGAGCACCCGGTGGTCAAACTGCTAAAAGAGATCGACCCGGATGGGCTGACGGCGCGGCAGGCGTTGGAGGTTTTGTATGCGTTGAAAGGGGGGGTGAAGGGGTAGGTTGGGCACCCCGCCCCTCCAAGACCGGCGTACGCCCGAACTTACCGCCCCTTTGCCCTAACTTAGCCTGGCGACTTCGTTCATCTTTGCGAGGGCCTGAATAGGCAGGAGCGCGTTGACCGGAAACGGTTGCCCAGCCCCCCCGCCATCCGCAAGCTGCCCCCCCGATTCCCCATTCGTCGAGACCCCATGCCCCCCACCTGCGACCTCTTCTGCACCGTCGTCGACAACTTCGGCGACCTCGGCATCGCCTGGCGCTTGGGGCGGCAACTGGCCGCCGAGCACGATGTGCGGGTGCGCTTGTGGATCGACGCTCTGCCCCCCTTCGCACGGCTGCGCCCCCAGCTCGACCCCACCCTCGACCGCCAAACCCTGGACGGGATCGAGGTGCGGCTGTGGCGCGATCCTCTGCCCGAGGTCGAACCGGGCGACATCGTTGTGGCGCTGCTCGGTTGCCGTCTGCCCGAAGATTGGCTCGTCCGCATGGCGGCCCGCTCCCCCCAACCGGTGTGGCTCAACCTGGAACATCTGAGCGCCGAGGATTGGGTCGAGGGGGTGCATGGGCTGCCCTCCCCCCACCCCCGCCTGCCGCTGACCCAACACTTCTTCATGCCCGGCTTCACCCCCAAAACCGGGGGGCTGCTGCGTGAGGGGGATTTGCTGGCCCGCCGCGACCGTTTTCAGAACGACCCCGACGAACGCGGCCGCTTCTGGCAACGGCTCGGTATTGCAGAGGAACACCCCCAGGAGCTGCGGGTGTCGCTGTTCGGTTACGAAAACCGGGCGTTACCCGAGCTGCTGGCCGCCTGGGCGACGGGTGATCGCCCCATGCGGGTGCTGCTGCCCGAAGGCAAGCTGCTGCCCCAGGTTTCGTCTTGGTTTGGTGCGACGTTGCACAAAGGGATGGTCCGTTCTCGGGGACACCTCGCCCTGCACGTGCTGCCAATGCTCGATCCCGACGATTACGACCGGCTGCTCTGGGGCTGCGATCTCAACTTCGTGCGCGGTGAGGACTCCTTCGTGCGGGCACAGTGGGCGGGGCGCCCGATGATCTGGCAACCCTACCGCCAAGAGGAGCAGGCCCACAGCGCCAAGTTGGAGGCCTTTTTAAGCCGCTACCTCCTTGAGGGGCTAGCACCGGAGGATCGCTCGGCGGCGCTCCAGCTGTGTCGAGGTTGGAACGCCGAAGAGGGGGTGGCCGCCGCCTGGCCCGGTTTTCTGGCCCGCATCGCCCCGATCTCGGCCCATGCCCAGAATTGGTCGGCCCATTTGGCCGATCAGATCGATCTTGCTGAAAACCTGATGCTTTTTTGCCGTCCATGGCTAAAATCCGCGCCCATTTGACCAATCCCAGATTCGACCCGGATTTCCGGGATTACTACTTCAGGACAACCTCATGAAGATCGCTCAAGAACTCCGCTCCGGCAGCATCATTATGGTCGGCAAGGATCCCCTGGTGGTGCAGAAGGCCGAATTTTCCAAATCGGGCCGCAACGCCTCCGTCGTCAAGATGAAGCTCAAGAACCTGCTCACCGGCACCGCCACCGAAGCGGTTTACAAGGCCGACGAGAAGTTCGAGACCGTCACCCTTGAAAAACTCGATTGCACCTACTCCTACTTCGCCGATCCCATGTATGTCTTCATGGACGGGGAATACAACCAATACGAAATTGAAGCCGAGAACCTGGAAGACGCCCTGCCCTACCTGGACGATGGCCTCCCCGTCGAGGTGGTCTTCTACAACGGCAAGGCGATTTCGGTGGAGTTGCCGGTCGCAGTGGTGCGTGAGGTTGAATACACCGAGCCCGCCGTGAAGGGCGACACCTCGGGCAAGGTGATGAAGAGCTGCCGCATCAAGCCGACCGGCCACACGATTCAGGTCCCCGCCTTTGTTGAGACCGGCGACAAGATCGAAATCGACACCCGCACCGGGGAGTACCGCAGCCGCGTCAAGTAAGGGCGGTCGCACGGTTCGACAACAAAAAGGCCAGCCCGATGGGGCTGGCCTTTTTGTTGTCGTCGTCGGAAAGCGGTGGATCAGATCGCCCCACGACCCTCCCAGGTCACTTCGACGGTCTTGGTCAGCGCCTCGTCCAGGCTGGCGATCAGCGGTGCCTTGCTCTTGAAGTCGCTGAACCCCTCCAGAACGGTCACCAGCTTGTCGGCGGCCGACTGCCCCTTGAAATCCCCCTTCTCAAGCCCCAAGGACTCGGTCAGCTCGGTCCAGACCATGCCGTCGAGCAGGCCAACAAAGAGGAACTCGATGCCGCCGAGCTCAAGCTTCATCTCGTCCTTGATGTTGCGCACGTAGACCACCGCCTTCATCGCCGGGTCGAAATCGTTCTGGTAACGCGCCAACAGGGGGGTCATGTCGGCCAGATCGTTCAGCACCCCCGAAAACAGGGTGATGGTGTCACCCGCCAACACAATCGCCTGACGCAGCACCACGACGGGGGGCTTGCGTCGCCCTTGGGCGTCGGCGATTTCACCCTCGACCACGACCAGCTCGCCCCGGTAGGCGCCCAGGCCATCGCTGGTAGTCTCTTTGAAGTTGGTGTTGAACAGCAGGTTTTGGCTCTCGTATTGGTCGAGCAGCATGGCGTTCCCCTTAGGCGTGATGATTGAACGGGCGTCAAACAAAGCAATGCCAGACCCATTGCAACGCTCGGGCCAGGGGGGATGGCCTTAAAAACCGCAATAAATACGGGGGATTGGAATGGATCGAGGGTGTCGCATTGGCGACATCCGGTTTTCGAGGTGGGGGATGTGTCGGGAAGGCGACAAGGGGGGTGGGGGCGCCTGTTGGTGGATGCGCTGCGCCGATTCACCCTACCTCAAGGGCATTGGGTTTCTAGGAGCCTGTCGGGCTTGAGATCGTCCTACTCGGCAATTGCTCCTGCATTGCTCTACCTCCTGCATCCATGCAGTCGTGCGCCGGCAGGTAATCGGTCCAAATTTCCCCGGTTTTTCGTCACATAGACACCACTATGATCCTCAAAACCGTGAAAATTTGGCCTCGATTCCCCACTCGGCTCGCTACGGACGCTCAAGCCCGACAGACTCCTAGGATCGCCATGAAGCGGCGGCGGTAATCGACGAAGGTGATCCCACCCGCGACTACGGCATCCAAGTCTGCGCAGCGCTCGGGGGCATGGGCCAAAAACTGGGGCTTGTGCCGGGTATGGAATTCGAGCAGGCGGTCGGGGGTGCAATCGGCGGCCAGCTCGGTGCGCAGCCGATAGGCGGCCCACACCCGCTTGGCGAAACGGTCGGCCGCCGCCGGATCGCTCAGCCCCTCTTCGTCGCTGGCGGGCAGCCAGGGGCGCTGGCGCATCAGGGTGCGGGCGAAGAGCCCCGAACCGAGCGTCGCCTTGCCGTCGCCGTCCAACACCGGGGTGGAGCCCAAACCGCAGCTCGGGGAGCGGGCCTTGAAGACCACCCCGTCGATCTGCTCGTGATTGAGCAGCCAGGCGATGGCGTGATCGACCAGCACTTCGGTGACATCGAGGCCGGGATCGTCGACCCCCACCGCCTTGGGCAGTCGTTTGCCCGCCACCAAGCGCACCGGCGGACGCGGCACCCCCAGCCCCGCCTCGACCTCGGGGCAGACCAGCGCCACCGCGAAGGACTCGGCCAGTTTTTGCACCGCAGCGCTCGGCTTGGCGTTGCCGTCGTAGCGTACCGGTTCGCCGAGCAGGCAGGCGGAGATGGCGATCCAGGGTTTCATGGTTGGCTCGACGCTCTAAAAAAAACGAAGACGGCTCACGGCACTCGCTCCAGGCAGTGCTCTACCTCCGGCATCCTTGCCGGCGACGCGCAGCAGAGCTTCGGCGACTTAGGGAAACGCTGATTAAAGGCTTCTGCCTTGAATCAGCACGCTACGCAAAAACCAAAAGTAGGCGCCTTGAGGCGACGTCGTTTTTGCTTGGCTTATAAAATCAGACGAGCTTCGGCGACGGGGTCGCCTCCTACTTACCTGATTTTGGCGGCCCATCCCTGGGTCGCTCGGAAGCGTATTTAATCAGCGCTTCCTTCGCGGCTGGGGTGAGCCGCCTTTGATGTTGTTGGTGGACACAGTGGACAGACCCGTGGACGTCGTGGACAACGGTCGACGGACCCACTCAACACGGCTTTCTTGCCTTGATTGTCTTCGCGTCCTTCGCGTGAGCCGCTCTTACCTTGCCCCTTTTGACCGCCTCACCCCTCCAGCGGATGGTGGCAGGCCGCCTCGTGCTCGGTCCCCATCCTCGTCAGCGCGGGCGCCACCAAGCAGGCCTCGCTGGCGCGGGGGCAGCGGGGCTGGAAGGGGCAGCCCCCTGCCGAGGGGGGGTCAAAGGTGGGGCGGTCGGGGATGGGGGGGTGGCGCAGTGAGGGGTGCTCGGCGGGGGTCGCCTCGCGCAGCAGGTGGGTGTAGGGGTGGCGCGGCGTGGCGAAGAGGGCGCGGGTCGGTCCCTGCTCCATCACCCTTCCGCGGTAGAGCACCACGATGCGGTCGGCGATGGTCGCCACCACCCGCAAATCGTGGGTAATGAAGACCGAGGCCATCTCCATCGACCGGGTCAACTCCCGCCACAGATTCAAAATCGAGGCCTGCACCGAGACATCCAGCGCCGAGACCGGCTCGTCGGCCACCACCAGGTCGGGCCCCATAATCAGGGCGCGGGCGATGGCGATGCGCTGGCGCTGACCACCGCTGAACTGGTGGGGGTATCGCCCCATATCCCGGGCTTCGAGCCCCACCCGCTCCAACCACTTGGCGACCCACTTGGCCCGCCCGGCGGCGTCGAGCTGCGGCAGAAAGTTGCGCAGCGCCTCCCCCACCGCCTCTCCCACCTTGATGCGGGGGTTGAACGAGGCGAAGGGATCTTGAAACACCATGCCAACCCGGCGGCGAAAGTCGCGCAGCTCTTTTTCTTTTTTGCCGACGATCTCAACCCCGTCGAAGTGGATCGAACCGCCGTCGACCCGGCTCAAGGCGACCAGCGCCCTGCCCAAGGTCGATTTGCCGCTGCCCGACTCCCCAACGATCCCGACCGTTTGCCCCTTCTCGACCCTCAAATCGACCCCATCCAAGGCGTCGACCCAATCGGTCGCCCCCCACATCCCCGAGCGAACCGGGTAGCGGATTTTGAGCCCCTTGGCCTGCAACAACGGCGGGCTGGTCTGCGTCATGCCGCCCCCCCCTCTTCGAGCCACGCCTCGGGCCGAATGCAGCGCACCCCCTGGCCGCCGTCGTATTCGCGCCAGGGGATGCCGTCTTCACACTCGACCACCGCATGGGGGCAACGGGGGCGGAAGCGGCAGCCGTCGGGGGCCTCGCCGGGACGGGGGACCGAGCCGGGAATCCCCTCGGCAAGGGTTCCATCGCTGCGGGGATGGCAGGCTTGCAGGGCGCGGGTGTAGGGGTGGAGCGGGCGGTCGAAGATTTGGGCGACCGGCCCCGATTCGACGATGAGACCTGCGTACATCACCGCCACCCGGTCGGCCATCTCGGCCACCACCCCGAAATCGTGGGTGATGAAGAGGGTCGCCATCGCCTCCTCGCGTTGCAGCTGACGGATCAAATCGAGGATCTGCGCCTGAATGGTGACGTCGAGGGCGGTGGTCGGCTCGTCGGCGATCAGCAGTTGGGGGCTGCAGGCGATGGCGCCGGCGATCAGCACCCGTTGGCGCATACCGCCCGAGAGCTCGCCAGGGTACTGCTGGGCCCGCTCTTCGGGGCGGTCGATGCCGACCCGGTCGAGCCAGCGCACCGCCTCTTTCATCGCCTCGCGGCGCGACAGCTTGCGGTGGACCTCCAGCACCTCGGCAACTTGGCGACCCACGGTCAGCACCGGATTGAGGGCGGTCATCGGCTCTTGAAAAACCATGCCGATCCGGTCGCCCCGGATTTTGCGCCAGGTTTTGTGCTCGGCCCCGACCATCTCGACCCCATCGAAGCGGATCGAGCCCGAGACCACGGCCCCTTCGGGAAGCAGCCCCATGGCGGCCAGCGCCGTCATCGACTTGCCGCAGCCCGATTCCCCGACCAGGCAGAGCAGCTCCCCCGGCTCAAGGCTTAAGTCGACCCCCTCGACCGGACGAACCCCACCGCTGCCCCCCAGGGCGACGGTGAGGTTGTTCAGGGCGAGGATGGGGGTGGCCGCCTGGGCCTGATCCGGCGAGGGCACTTACTCGCTGCCCATGATGAAGGGCAGCTCGGCAATCGAAATGCGGTGTTGCGGCACATCGCCGTGCATCGGCTTGACGGTGACCTCTCCGGCGGCCAGCTCCTCCTCCCCGAGGATCAACGCCATCTGGGCCTGGACCCGGTCGGCATGTTTCATCTGCCGTTTGAACGAACCATCGGGGGCGGTCATGACGGTCAGTCCCTCGCCGCGCAGAGTCCGGGCAATCCGCACCCCCTCGGCGCGGGGCTCCTCCCCCACCGCGATGATGATGGCGTCGACCACCCGCTCGGGAGCATCCAGGGACGAAATCAGCAGCAGCCGCTCGATTCCGGCGGCAAAGCCGACCGCCGGGGTGGCGGGGCCGCCGAGTTGAGTCACCAAACCGTCGTAGCGTCCCCCCGCCAGCACCGTGCTCTGGGCGCCGAGCTGGCTGCTGACGAACTCAAAGACGGTGCGGGTGTAGTAATCCAAACCGCGCACCAACCGGGCGTTGGCAATGAAGGGGATCCCCGCCCGCTCCAAACCATGGACGACCCCTTTCCAGTGGGCGTCGCAGGTGGGGCACAGGTGATCGGTAATCTTGGGGGCGTCGGCGGCGATGGCCCGGCACCCCTCGTTTTTGCAGTCGAGCACCCGCAGCGGATTGCGGGTGTAGCGCTCCTGGCAGTGTTCGCACAGCTGCGCCTGACGGGGGGCGAGGAAGTCGAGCAGCGCTTGGCGGTAGGTGGGACGGCACTCGGAGCAACCCACCGAGTTGACCTCCAATGTCGTCTCGCCGATCTCCAGGGCGTCGAGCAGATCGACGGCGATGGTCAGCAGTTCGACGTCGGCGGCGGCATCCTCACGTCCGAACCACTCGACCCCGACCTGATGAAACTGCCGGTAGCGCCCCTTCTGGGGCCGCTCGTGGCGAAACATGGGACCCATGTAGCAGATGCGTTCCTCGACCAACTGCCCGCTACGGTTCGAAAGCAGCGCTCGCACCACTGCGGCGGTCCCCTCGGGACGCAGGGTCAGCGACTCCCCGCTTTCGGTGGTCAGGGTGTACATCTCTTTGCTGACGATGTCGGTGGTGTCGCCGATGGAGCGCTTGAACAAGTCGGTCGATTCGAGGATGGGGGTGCGCCATTCGGAGAAGCCGGCCCGCCCCAACTGGTTGCGCACCCGCTCCTCCAAAACCTGCCAGCGGCCAATGTCGGGGGGAAGAATGTCGAAGGTGCCGCGGACGGGACGGATCGGGTTGGACACATGAACTCCATGATTCAACAGACAAAAAACCGGCCCGGATCGCTCCGGGCCGGTCGATGTTTCAAAGGATTAGCGGGTCTCGCCCCAGGGGCCCGACTTGGGGGTCTGCTGGACGGTGGGCTGGCGGGGAGCGGCGCCCTGGCCGCGCAAAGCGGCGATGCGCTCCTCCAGCGGGGGGTGGCTTAAAAAGAGGTGGCCGAAGCGGCTGCTCCGCTTGCCCGAAATTCCCATCGCCGTCATCTGGTTGGGCATGGCGGGCTCATGGGCGCGTTGCAACGCTTGCAGGGCGGCGACCATCTTGGGCGCTCCGACCAGCCGGGCGGAACCGGCATCGGCCCGGAATTCCCGCTGACGCGAAAACCACATGACGATGATCGAGGCGAGGATGCCCAAAACGATTTCGGCCAGGATGGTGGTCACCCAAAAGGCGGCCCCCTGTCCTCGCTCGTTTTTGAAGATCACCTTGTCGACGAAGTTGCCGATCACCCGCGAGAAGAAGATCACGAAGGTGTTCACCACCCCCTGGATCAGGGTCAGGGTGACCATGTCGCCATTGGCGATGTGGCTGATTTCGTGGGCCAACACCGCCTCGACCGCCTCTTTGTCCATCGAGCGCAGCAGCCCGGTGCTGACCGCCACCAGGGAGCTGTTGCGGCTCATGCCGGTGGCAAAGGCGTTGGGATCGGGGGCGTCGTAGATAGCGACCTCGGGCATGCCGATCCCCGCCTGCTGCGCCTGGCGCTGCACGGTGCGCACCAGCCAGGCCTCGGCCTCGTTTTGGGGTTGTTCGATGACGACGGCGCCGGTCATCCGCTTGGCGCTCCACTTGGAGATCGCCAGCGAAATGAAGGAGCCCCCCATGCCGAAGATGAACGAGAAGATCAGCAACGATTGCAGGTTCAAGCCGTTTTGATTCAGGTAAGGCTCGACCCCCAGCAGCTGCATGGTGATCGACAGAACGATGACGATGGCCAGGTTGGTGGCGAGAAAAAGTAGTATGCGCTTCATGTCGATGGTGCATCCTCTTGAGTGATGGGACCGAGCCGAACGATCCGGCGCGGGAAGTCTAACCGATACTGCCGAAGATCAATAAGGCGGCGCGGCCATCGTCAAAGGCTCCTCTGTGTTTTTTGCTGCATGGGCAGGCGAGGCGACGCGGAATGTCCCCTTCCGATTCCAACAACATCTACCGGTCCAAGCTCCGATGAATCCGAGCGCCATCGACATCGTCAGCGACCACCGCCGCATGCCCCCCCTACATCGCGGCGGCGCCCTGTATTTGGGCAACCTGTACGCCATCTTCTATGGCGACGGCTCCCGCACCCGCGAGTTGATGGGGCGGGTTTCGGGGTTCTTCGGCTACGGGGGGCGGTTGCTACCCATCGTCGATCTGCTCTACCCCCAGGGGCCCAACCTACTGTTGCTGGAGCAGATTCCCGACCCCCCTTTGCTCGATCTCCTGGGGGGGCACCTGGCCCTAAGCCTGCCCCGCTTCGAGGTGATCGAACCGGAGCAGGCCTCCACTTTCGAGCAGGGGCTGGCCTCCCGCCCCGATCTTCTCCCCCAGGCGGGCATCCAGCCCGGTTTCTGGATCGACGGTTTTGTCGCCGACGCCGAGTTGGAGCGGTTGGGGCACCACTTCGGGCTGCGTCCGGCGACCACCTGCATCGCCAGCCGCCACGCCAACGACAAAAGCAGACTGCGACTGTTCCTTGAATCCCAGGGGCTGCCCCGCTTCGATGGGGGGTTGGTGCACAACCTTGAGGATGTCGCCCGCATGGGGATCCAACTGCGGGGGATGGGATACCGGCGGGCGGCGCTGCGGGCCGCCATCGGCGCCTCGGGGTTCGGCTTTTGGCCGGTCGACCTGGAGGGGGGCGATCCACTGCCCGACCCGCCCCATCTGTTCGAACACGGCCCCGCCCTGCTTGAAGGGTGGCTGGCACCGGGGGTCGACGGCATCGATGAGGTCACCTCCCCCAGCGTGCAGTTCTTCATCGCCCAGGACGATTCGGTCTGCCTGTACGACCTGACCGGGCAGATCCTGCGCGAACGGGCCATCCACGAAGGAAACATCGCCCCTCCGGTCGATCTGCCCACCTCCGAGGTCGCCGCCGCACTGGTCGAATACAGCCGCCCCCTGGTCGCTTGGCTCCACAGCCAGGGGTACCGCGGCCCCGGCAGTATCGATTTTCTGGTGGTGCAGCGGGGGTCGAACTGGGAGGTCAAAATTTGCGAAATCAACGCCCGGGTCACCGGCGCCACCTACCCCTCGTTGCTGGCCCGCCGTCTGCTGCCGGGGGGGGGATGGATGCTGCGCAATGTGCTGCTGGCTCCTGGCCAAAACGCCGCCGCCCTGATTGCAGCGCTGCACGACAGCGGCTTGATGTTCAAACCGGGGGGGGAGCGAGGGGTGATCCCCGAAAACCTGATTCACGGCGATGGGGGCAAGCTCATCAAGGGGCAGATGCTCTTCATGGCCCCGACCTCCCACGAATGCCTTCAGCTGGCCGATGAACTGGCTCGTCGTTTACACCACAGGCTGCGTTATGAATGAAAGCGACTCCCGTATTTTAGAGTTGGCCAAAGCCCTGATTCTGATCCCCTCCATCGAGGGAAACCCCCAGGGGCTGGCCCATGCGGTGCGGTTGGTGCGCAGCCATATCGAAGAGGTTGCCGGGGTCGAGATCGACGACTACATGGTCGAAGGCAGACCCTGTTTCGTGGCCCACCCTGCGGGCAACCGAATGGTGGCGGTGATGCTGGTGGGGCATGTCGATGTGGTCGAGGGGCGGGAGGAGCAGTTCTTCCCGGTGGTGCGCGACGGTCGGCTCTACGGGCGCGGCGCGGGCGACATGAAGGGGCAGGTGGCGATTTTGGCCGAGCTGTTTCGCCTGCTGCTGAGCGAGCGCCCCTACCCCCTGGGGCTGATGATCACCAGCGACGAGGAGTCGGGCGGGGAGCACGGGGTACAGTGGCTGCTCGAAAAACAGGGGGTGCGCTGCGAGGTCGCTTTGATTCCCGATTCGGGGCGGATCGACGAGATCGTGGTGCGCGAAAAAGGGGTCATCAACGGCAAACTCACCACCCACGGGGTGCGGGGCCACAGCTCCCGACCCTGGCAGGGGGACAACGCCATCCACCGCCTGGTGCAGATCATCCACCGCCTCACCACACGCTTCGAGGCGCTGGCGCAGGGGGCCGAGCAACACTGGCACCCGACCCTGTCGGTCAACGTCATCGCCACCGCCAACCATGCCTTCAACCGAATCCCAGGCCACGCCGAGGCAACCGTCGACATCCGCCATCCGGCGCAGTGGCATGCCAGTTCGTTGCTTGAACTGATCGAGGAGGAGGCGGCCAAGGAGGGGGGGAGCTTCAATGTCGAGATCGCCGCCGAACCGCTCGAAACCGAGCCCGATACCCGGTTTCAGGCCATTGCCCAGGAGGTGATCGGCCGCGAGGTGCGCTTTGTTTCGGAACACGGCGGCTCCGACGGGCGGTTCTTCACCCGGCAGGGGATCCCGGTGGTCATGGCCCGCCCCGAACTGGGGGGGCTGCACGGGGACAACGAATGGATCGATGTGCATTCGATGATGCAGTTTCGGCAGATTGTGGAGCGGTATGTGCGGCAGGTGCTGGGGTAGGTTTTGACGGGGTCGTCCGCAAGGCTGTCCACGGTTTCAGTGGTGGACTCAACCGTGGGCAGCCCAGTGACGGAAGACTATCCCCCCCCCATCCCCGCCAAGGTCGCCGCCAACGATTGCGGGTCGCGCCCGGTCTGGGCGCGGTGGCGCAACCAGTGATCCATCAACACCAGCGCCACCATCGCCTCGGCGATGGGGACGGCGCGGATCCCCACGCAGGGATCGTGGCGGCCGTGGGTGACAACCTCGATGGGATGGCCTTGCTTGTCGATGGAGCGGCGGGGGATGGCAATCGAGGAGGTCGGTTTAATGGCCAGACGGGCAAGCAAATCCTGCCCCGAGGAAATCCCCCCGAGCACCCCTCCGGCATGGTTACCGACGAATCCTTCGGGGGTGATTTCATCGCCGTGTTGAGAACCGCGCTGCCCGACCACGCCAAACCCATCCCCGATCTCGACCCCCTTGACTGCGTTGATCCCCATCAGCGCCTTGGCGATGTCGGCATCGAGTCGGTCGAATACCGGCTCCCCCAACCCCACCGGCATTCCGGTCGCCAGCACCTGCAACTCGGCGCCGATAGAATCACCCGCATTGCGGGCCGCTTCGACCTCGGCGGTCATGGCGGCCACGGCGTTTTCGTCGGGGCAAAACAGAGGGTTTTGGCCGATCCGATTCAGGTCGACTTGGGCGATGCGGGCGGCGCCGATGGCGCTGACCCAGGCGTGAATCGCCACCCCATACTGACCGAGGAATTTCTTGGCAATCGCCCCGGCAGCGACCCGCATGGCGGTCTCCCGAGCCGAGGAGCGCCCGCCGCCGCGATGGTCGCGGATCCCATATTTGTGCCAGTACCCCCAATCGGCATGGCCGGGCCGGAAGGTCTCACTGAGGTTGCCGTAATCCTTGCTGCGCTGGTCGGTATTGCGGATGAGTAAACCTATGGGGGTGCCAGTGGTCCTGCCCTCGAACACCCCAGAGAGGATCTCGACTTGATCACCCTCTTGGCGCTGGGTGGTGAGTTTGGATTGGCCAGGACGGCGGCGGTCGAGGTCGCCTTGCAGGTCGGCCTCGCTGAGCGGCAGGCCGGGGGGGCACCCCTCGACGATGGCCAGCAGGCCGGCGCCGTGGCTTTCGCCCGCCGTACTTACCCGGAATATCGATCCAAACGTATCGCCAGCCATATACCCATACCTTGACGGAGAAATGCGCTCCCTTACATGGGGGCGTTGTGCATTGTGCGCGAGACATCCCGCCTCGAAGGCTCAAATGGAAAGGAGAAACACCCATGTCCCTAGTCCGCTTCGATCCGTTCCGTGAACTACAGCAGATGCAAACCAGCCTAGGCCGCCTGTTCGGCGAGCTCGACCCCCGACAGGGCGAGGGGCTCGATCAAGATTCCTGGTCCCCTTCGGTCGACATTGTGGAGAAGAAGGAGGCGATCGTCATCCAGGCCGACCTACCGGGGGTCAAGAAGGAGGACATCCACGTCGAGGTCAACCATGGCCTGCTGACCATCAAGGGGGAGCGGCGCTTTGAGCAAGAGAGCGAGGAGCACAACGTCCACCGCCTGGAGCGGCGCTACGGCAGTTTTTCACGCTCGTTTTCGCTGCCCGACAGCGTCGATGCCGACCAGATCAAGGCGGCGATGAGCGACGGCACCCTGGAGCTGACCCTGCCCAAGATCGAAAAGGCCGCGCCCAAAAAAATCGACATCTCAGGTTAACCCCGGTCGCAAATCCCCAAAGAAAAAGGGCGGTGGAGATCCACCGCCCTTTTTTTGCCTGCTTACAAACCGCTGGGTTTTTACTTCCAGCCTAGAGTCGCCTGCACCATGTAACGGGTATCGACCTGCTGCCCGGCATAGCCGCCCAGCTCGGTCTGATAGTAGGTCGCCGCCACGGTCATGATCCAGAAACGAACCTCGGCGCCCGCAGTGGGGTAACCACCGTTCAAACCGCCGCGCAGCAGCAGATGACGCCCCATCAAGCCCAGCTCGGCACCGAGGTGGAGCCGCTTGGCAATCGAGGTGTCGCCATAGCCGTTGGTGATGTCTTCGTAATCGGCGGCCAGTACCAGATCGGCAGCCCACGATTCGGGGTGGATGGAGACCCCGGCATTGACGGTCATAGGGATCTTGCGGGTTTGATCGTCAAAGAGGTTGGTGATGTTCATGGCAGAAACGGCAACCTTGGGATTCAGCGCCGTGAGGAAGGGCAGCTTGTAGGCAAGCCCCACATCGAAAGCGCTGTCGGTGACGGTCTCACTCGTGGTTCCGGGGCTCCAGTCGTAGTTGGGATCCGACAACTGCGCCATGGTCACCGCTTCGTGCAACCACTGCCGTTGCAAGAACTTACCCGCCACACCCAGCCGAAGGCCGTCGGTTAGCTCAAACGAGGCGCCCACAATGGCACCGGCATCGAGACTGGAATTGATCTCCACGGCGCCCGCCGAAGAGAAGGGATTGTGGACCATGGCGTCGACTTGGGCTTTGCCAATGGCGGCCACGGCGAAGTTATCCCAGGCAACGGTGGGGGTGACAGCGGCACGCAGATGCAGCAATTCCCCTTGATGGGCGATCACCACCTTGGTGGTTTCGGTAGTCCTCAGGTTGGGATCGGGATTGTTCGCCGCATTGTTCAGGTCATTGGCGAACAATTTGAGGTTGTCGTTCACCTCGACCAAGGGGTTGATCAATTCGAGCTGCATCGGCTGCTCGGCCAGGTTGGCGGGGTTGGTCCAGAGGGCATCGGATTCCTCCCCCACCGCCACGCCGGTCCCACCCATGGCCGAAACCCGGGGGGAGTCGTAGAGGTGGTAGTACTCGTAATTGACGGGGGCGGCCTGGACAGAGGCGGCGGCCAACACCAAGAGGGCGGTAGTGCTCGCGGTCAGAATACGTTTCATGGTCATTCCCCCTTATTGACCCATCATGCCGGCAAAACCGCCCTGGGTGTTGGCATAGGCGTTGACGTTGGAGGCGGTCAGGTAAGCACTGATGTTGGCCTGGGTAACCCCGGCCGAGCTGCCACAGGGAATCGTTTGACCTGGATTGGCCGGATCGGCGATGGGAGTGCAGGGGGTCGCCGCGATGTTGGCGCGCAGGGTGGCCATATCGGGCACCGTCGGATCGATCGACTGGGCCAGCGAGTCAACCATGGAGGTACTGCCCGCCAAAGCGCCGGCGCCGTTGATCATCCCGGCGATGGCCTGCGAAGCCAGCACCGTCGCCGAAACGGAATTACCCCCCACAGAAATGTTGGGATTGGCATTGGCAGTAAAAGCGTTATTGATATCGGCGGGCGTCGGTTGCGAAGAACCGGTCACCTGAGCCACCACCGAGCCGAGCAACACCATCGAGGCGAAGGCCGCCTGGGCTTGCAGTTGGGTGTTGTTGGGATCGGCTTGCAGCGCCTGATTCAGTTGGGTGACCGCATTGCTCAGATTCTGGGCGTCGGCAGGACTCGCACTGAAGCTCAAACCGCTCAACGCCGTCGAATTGGCAGTTCCGGAAGGACCGGCGGTCACAAGATCAAGCATGGTCTGGGTGTCGATCCCCGCCGCCCCCATCGCCGCCGCCGCATAATCGAGGGGATTCACCGAGCCGAGAGGGGCGTTGAGGATGGCGTCGTAGTTGCCCTGATCGAGGTTCAGGCGATTCTGATATTCCCTGGACTGATCGCTATCTTTGGCTCCGGAATCGAGCCCTTGAATGCTGTTGCATCCGGCCAGCAGGAGCAGCGACGCCGCCGTCGCCCCCCCAAAAATTTGCCAGTGTTTCATCGTCGCTTCTCCTCTTTGTGTGGTTGACGCAAAAGGGCTGCGTCGCATGAATCGTTGGGAAAATCGTCAACTGCCCAAAGCAAGCTTAGGCAGGGTCTGCTCCGCCTACCACCTGGAGCCTCAAAGTCGTGCAGTCAATCACACGCCAACCCTACAACGGTTCATCTCGATCCGTCGTACCACCATCACGACAGCGGACGCAGTGCCCATCGGGGTCGAGCCCCTCCTTGGGTAGATAGGTGCCACACTTGCTGCAAGGGAGTAAGGGATTCACCCCCTGCTCAGATTCGGTCTCATCGGGCAACTGCGGTTGCCGCCACCAGTCCCGAACCGTCAAAAACGCCCGCCAGATCAATACGAGCAGCAGCCCCGCAATCAAAATACGCAGCAGTCCCATTACTTCAAACCGCTCAACACCTCGGTCGCCGCCGCCAGGGTTTGTTCTAGATGGGCCTGGGTGTGGGCTGCCGAGACGAATCCGGCCTCGAATTGGGAGGGGGCCAGGTATTGACCGCGAGCCAGCATCCCCTGAAACCAGGCGTTGAAGCGGGTCAGATCGCTCCCCTGGGCCTGGGCGAAGTTGTGCACTGGTCCCTCCCGGAAGAAGAGGCCGAACATTCCCCCCACCCTGCTGGCGGCAATCGCCACATCGGCCTTGGCGGCGATGCCGACAATCCCATCGACCAGGAAAGCGACCTTGGCGCTCAACTCCTCGAAGAAGCCGGGGACCGAGATCAACTCCAGGGTTTTGATCCCCGCCGCCATCGCCAGAGGGTTTCCCGACAAAGTGCCCGCCTGATAAACCGGACCGGCGGGGGAGATCAGCTCCATCAGTTCGCGCTTGCCGCCAAAGGCACCCACCGGCAGACCGCCGCCGATCACCTTACCCATGGTGGTCAAATCGGGGGTGACCCCGTAGTGGGCCTGGGCACCCCCCAGGGCGACTCGGAAGCCGGTCATCACCTCGTCGAAAATCAAGACCACGCCGTGACGGGTGCAAGCCTCGCGCAGCCGCTCCAGGTAACCGGGGATCGGGGGGACGCAGCCCATGTTGCCTGCCACCGGCTCGACGATGATCGCCGCGACGTTGTGCCCGTTTTGCTCAAGATAGGCATCGACCGCGGAGCCGTCGTTGTAGGGTAAGGTGATCGTGTGGCGGGCGTAGTCGGCGGGGACGCCGGGGGAATCGGGCTCGCCAAAGGTGGCGGCGCCGGAACCGGCCTTGACCAACAGGCCGTCGGAATGGCCGTGATAACCGCCGTCGAACTTGATGATGTCGTCACGCTTGGTGGCGGCCCGGGCAAGCCGGATGGCGCTCATGGTCGCCTCGGTCCCCGAACTGACCATGCGCACCATCTCTACGCTGGGCACCAAATCGACCACCATCTCGGCCAGGCGAATCTCGGCCTCGGTGGGGGCGCCGAAGGAGGTCCCCCCCTGGGCCACGTCGCACACCGCCTTGAGAACCTCGGGGTGGGCATGACCCAGGATCATCGGTCCCCAAGAACCAACGTAGTCAAGGTACCGCTTGCCACTCACGTCGGTAATGAAGGGACCACTGGCGCTTTGGATGAAGGGGGGATGCCCCCCCACCGCCCGGAAGGCCCGAACCGGGGAATTGACCCCACCGGGGATGACGCGACGGGCACGCTCGAACAACTGGGACGAATCGGCACTCATGGAAACAAACGCTCCTAAAAATCAAGCCCGGGCGGTCAAGACCGCTTCATAAAGCAGATTAAACGTCGAGCAAGCCCGACAAACGCAGCACATTGATTGCCAGCCTCTGCCCCGCCGCGCCGAGCGCCTGGGCATGCCCACGGGCCGCCTCGATGCAGACCAGTGGATCGGTCGGGACGAAATCGCCGTACTCCATCACCATGTCTTCGAGCAGGGCGCTTTTGACCTGGGGATGAAACCATAGTGCATAGCCCTTGGCGCCGATGCGGGCAATCAAGGGTTCACCCTGGGGATCGACCGCCAGCACCACCGCATCGGCGGGCAGCGTCACCCGGTCGGTCTGCCAGCGCAGCACCGGGAAGGGTTCACTCAGCCCGGCAAGCAGGGGGTCGACGAGTCCCGCCTCGGTGGGGTGCGCCTTGGTCAGGGTGCAAAAGGGATCGCAAGGCTCAACCCGACCCCCGTGGCCGGTGGCGAGCAGCTGCCCCCCAAGTTCAATCCCCACCACGGTAACCCCCTCGCGCAGGGCGATGCGCAGGAAACGCTCCTCACCCTTCAGGTGGGCCACCTCGTCGCGGTGGCGTGGCCCCATCGGCCCCCCCAGCGAGATCACCAGGCGGTGCCCCTGCGGCAACAAGGGGACCGCATCGCCCACATAGGGGCGGCAGTAATCGAATCCTATTCCTAAGGTTTCGAAGGGGACTTCCCACTGGGCCAGAAACTCGGCGTGGCTGTGCTGCAAAACCAAAACGGGGTGTCGCGGCATGTCATTCTCAGGGCAGCAGGGTTCACCTCATCATCGAGGGAACAACCTTGAGCGATGCCCACCCAAGCGGGAGGACGGTACGGCTTCATGCCGGCATTTTTTCCTACAGCATCGACGCCGGGTGGCGCGATTTCATGATGGTAACGATAATCCCTCCCAGCGCCATCTTCCCTACCCTCCATCGCCCCCATCCGGATCAACCCATGAGCCAACAGGTCCAGCGCCTCTCCCTTGTCCTCTTTTCGGGCTCCTACGACCGTATTTTGTTTGCCTTCGTGTTGGCCTCGGCGGGAGCCGCCATTGGGATGCGGGTGTCGATCTTCGCCACCTTTTGGGGACTCAATGCGGTGCGGCGTCCCGGCGTCGAGCCCTTGGCGCCGTCCGGCGAGGCCGATTTGGAGCAGGCGCTACGCCACCTCAACCGCCCCGGACTTGAGGATCTGCCCCTGTCCGATCCCCGCCTTGCCGCCTTCAATGGGGGCGACCTCAAGGCGTTGGTCGAGCGCAAGGGGACGGCGCAGCTGGATGAACTGCTGGAGATCTGCCTGGAGCTAGGGGTCAAAATCACCGCCTGCGAGATGGCGATGGTATTGCTGGGCATCGGCAAGGACGAACTGATCGAGGGGGTGGATGCCGACTCCGGTGCGGTCTCCTTCCTTTCGGAGGCCCGCAGCGAAGGGGCATTGACCTTTTTCATCTGACGAGGCCACCCCATGTCGTTACCCATTGCCGAGCGGATCCACGAACTGCGTCAGGCCATCGACGCCCTGGGTCCTGAGTGGCGCCCCCCTTTGAGCGAAAGCCAGAAGCGTCAGACGGTCGACATGGTGCTGGCCGCCATCTCCGACCTCGCTCTAACCGATCGGGAATACCAAGCTTTGGCCCACAGCCTAGATGATGGGCTCTTGGCGCAGCGGCTGGCCGACAAGATCAAAGAACAGTTCAACCATCGCGACCCTCAAATGACCTACCTGCGTATCGACGCCTACGGCAAGCAGGTCATGAGCCCGGCGCTGGTGGAGGTCTGGCCTGCGGGGCATCACTCCCCCATCCATTCCCACGCCGGATCGGTGGGGATCATCAAATGTCTGGCTGGAAGGATCGACATCAAGATTTACAACGAACTGCGGGCCAACGCCCGGGTGACCGACGCCTTCACCTTAGAGGCGGGCGACACCACCTATCTGACCGACCGGGAAAACACCGTCCACACCCTGACCTGCCCCCGGGATGTCCCTTTTGCCGTCACCGTGCAGATCTACCGCAGCATTCGCGGCCAAGCCTTCGACTACATCGGGCGCGATTTCGACATCCACCCTTTCGTCCCGAAAAACGACGGCAGCTGGCAAGAGATCATGTTGGCCGAAGGACTCGACCCCACCCAGGGGTGACCGTCCAACCCCGGAGGAGCACCCGTGAGCGATACCTTCGACCCCAAACGGATTGCTGCCAAAGAGCGTATCGCCCAGGAGCGGCGCATCCCGACTCACCCCCCCGGCCACCCCCGCCTACCGGTGGGGCAGCGGCAGGTCTTTAATTTTCCGGTGCTCGATCTCGGTGTGGTCCCAAACGTTGATCTCGACCCATTCCATCTTGAGATCGACGGCGCGGTCGAACGCCCCTTGTCGCTAACCTGGGCTGAACTGCTCGCCCTGACCCAAACCGACGTCGTTGCCGATTTTCACTGCGTCACCACCTGGTCGCGGCTCGACAACCGCTGGGGGGGAATTCTGCTCCAGGATTTGCTCGCTCTGGCCCGTCCTACCCCCAAGGCCGCCTTTTTGATCGCCCACTCCCTGGACGGCTACTCCACCAACCTACCGCTGCCGGTAGCGCTGGACGACGACGTGCTGGTCGCCCACCACTGGGAGGGTCAGCCCCTGACCGCCGAACACGGCGGCCCGCTACGGCTGGTCGTGCCCAAACGCTGGGCTTGGAAAAGCGCCAAGTGGGTCAACCGCCTGACCTTAACCGAGGTCGACCATCCCGGCTTTTGGGAGGTACGCGGTTACCACAACAACGCAGACCCCTGGGGCGAAGACCAGGAGCGCTACAGCCGGTGAATCGCGCCACGGGGCTCCACCGCTGCCTCCCCCCCCAACCGGTGTGGTTGATCGACCTGGACAACACCCTCTACTCAGCCCACCGCGACGTCTTCCCCGCCATGGATCGCAAGATGACCGCCTACATCATGGCGCTGCTGAGTTTGGACGCGGCGGCAGCCAATGCGCTGCGCCAGCGTTACTGGGTGCGGTATGGCACGACCCTCAAGGGGCTGATGCGCCACCATCGGGTCGATCCCGACGATTTCTTACACGCCGTGCACGACATCCCCCTGGATGAACTCACCCCCGACGGTCGGCTGCGGGCCGTCTTGAATCGGTTGCCGGGGGCCAGGGTGCTCTACACCAACGCCTCGATGGGGCACGCCCGGCGGGTGCTGCACCGACTTGGGGTCACCAACCGCTTTACGGGGATCGTCTCGATCGAAACCCTGAACTACGAGCCCAAGCCGCATCGCCAGGCGCTTTCGCAGCTGTTGGCGGGGCTTCCGGGGGGGCCTAAAATCATGGTCGAAGATAGCTTGGCCAACCTGAAGAGTGCCAAACAGTTGGGGATCAAGACGGTCTGGGTTGCCCCGAACCGGGGCCGCCCCATCCTACCCCCCTGGGTCGACCGCTGGATCCCCGACATCTATGCTCTACCCCGCATCATTCCTGGCTTGGTTGGCCCTTTCGCCGCCAGAGCAGGAGCACCGCCCCGGCGCAATGGAAACCGTTTTCCCCCGGCCTAATCGGCCTCAGCGCACCACAGGAGTTGGAACCGTGAGCGAACCCTCAAGCGGCGGCCGCCGCAGCCGACGCGACGACATTTTGACCAAGGTGGTCGAGCTGCTCGAAAGCCCCAAGGTCGACCGGATCACCACCGCCCTGCTCGCTAAAGAGGTGGGGGTCTCCGAGGCTGCGATCTATCGCCACTTCAAGGGTAAGGGGGAAATCTTCGAGGGGTTGATGGACTTCATGGAGCAAAGCCTGTTAGGGGCGCTTGAACAGTTGAAGAAAAGCGACGCCGCCGATGTGGCGCTGGTCCGATTTATGGAATTCACCCTGCGTTTCGTCGACCAGAACAAGGGAATCGCCCGGCTGCTCGACGCCGAGTTGCTGCGCCGCGAGGCCCCCGAGTCGGCCCCCCGCTCGGCGCTGATGAGCGAGCGTTTGCAGGCAGGGCTGAAAAACCTGATTCAGCAGGGGCAGCTGGCCGGCACCCTGAATCCCGCCGCCTCGGCCACCACCCTGGCCCGCATCTGGGTCGACTTGATCGTCGGTCGGGCGCTGCGGTTTTCGTCGAGCAATTTCAAAGAGCTACCGCTGGATCGCTGGGACGAACAACGCTCCCTGCTCTACCGCCTGATCGCCCCCTGAGCCCATCATGGCCCGTCACCTAAGCGATCTGATTCCCAACTGGGTCGGCCCTTTGGGGCGGGGGCTGATCCAGCCCTCCTATTACATTATCGATCTGACCGTCTTCGTCGTGCGTGCTTTTCGCGATTGGCACGGACGGGTCAGTCTGCTCAATCGGGCCACCTACCGCAGTCTGGTCACTCAACTGATCTTCACCGGCATCGACGCCCTGCCCGCCATCACCCTGCTGGCATTTCTGTTCGGGGTTTCGATCGTCACTCAGCTGGTCACCTGGATCGAGGTCTTCGGCTCGAAAGAGGACATCGACATCATTCTGTCGTCGGTGGTGGTCAACGAAATCGCCCCGATCATGACCGCCTTGGTGTTGATGGGACGCTCCGGCTCGGCGATCACCGTCGATCTGGGCAACATGAAACTCCACGGCGAGGTCGAGGGGCTCGAACTGCTGGCGATCAACGTCAACCACTTCTTCGTCACCCCCCGGCTGATCGGGGCTGCGGTCTCCCACTTGGTATTGGCGGTTTATTTCTCGGCGATCTCGGTGATCGGGGGGCTCGCCTCGGCAGCCCTGCTGTTCAACATCAAGTATTTGAGCTACCTGCGCGATATTTGGCTGGCCTTCGATCCGGTGGGACTGATTTTTTTCAGCGTTAAAAACCTCTTTTTCGGGCTCATCATCGCCACCACCGCCTGTTACCACGGCCTGAGCGTGGGGCGCTCCCCCACCGAGGTGCCGCAGCAGACCCAACAGGCGATCATCCGGGGGCTTTTATTGATTTTCTTCGTCGACGGCCTCTTCGCGGTGATCACCCCATGATTGGCCAAGAGCGACTGCGCATCGTTGCCATCGAGGCCCGCGGGTTGATCCCCAGGGTGCCCGAGGGTTGTCCGTGGCAGCCAAGCCCTCTCAACCTGAGCGTCCCCTGCCACGCGGTGGTCGGAATGGTCGGCCCCAACGGCAACGGCAAAACCACCTGGATGCGGCTGCTGGGGGGGGTGGACGATCCGGCCCAGGGCGACCTAACCCTGCTGGGGCGCGACGTCTGGACCCTTGAGGAGTTCGAGTGGCAGGGGCTACGCCAAGAGGTGGGGTTCATCCTCTCGCACACCCCGCTGTTGTCGGTGGTCAACGGGCTGGTCAACGTCACCCTCCCCGCCCTGTACCACCAAATGGGAACCCCTGCGATGATCGAGGAGCGGGCCCGCAAATTGATTGACCGTCTAGGCTGGAGCGGCGACCTGACTCTGCTGCCCGGTTTTATGTCGGAGCTGCAACGGCGGGTCTTGGCGCTGGCCCGCTGTTTGATTCTCAATCCTCGGGTGCTGTTCATCGACGAACCCTTTGTTCCGCTCGACAATGCAGCCCGGACGCAGCTGGAGCGCCACCTCATCCGCTTGGTCCGGGAGGAGGGGTTGACCCTGGTGGCCAGCAGCCACAATCTGTCCTTCGTGCGGCGCCATGCCGACATCATTTTGTTTGCCCATTCCACTGGGCTGAAAATCTTTGGCTCCTGGGATCAATTCAGTGCCGATCCCGACCCTGAAATTCAGATATTTCTTCACCCCGAACTGCCCGAAGCCACGGCAGGGGCGGGCCATTTTGACCAGGATCGACCCCGATGAGCAGCGGACAAAACCGCCCCAAGGTCCATTACAGCCACCGGCTGACCTACACCACCCAAGAGCGGCTGGTGGGTGTCTTCGTATTGGGTGCCCTGTTGCTGCTGGCCACCGTGCTCTTCGTCAACGGTCGCACCGCCCACCTCTTTGACGACACCTTCGAGGTCGTCGCCTTCTTCCAAAATGCCCAGGGGATCACCCCCGAGACCCAGGTCAAGATCACCGGCATCGACGTCGGCGACGTCAAGTCGATCGACATCACCCCCGACAACCGCATCCGGGTGGTCATGCGGATCTACGAGCGCTTCCACGGTTTGATTCGTGAAAACTCCAAGGCGAGCCTGGGCAAGCTGTCGCTGATCGGCAATGCCACCATTGAGATTTCTCTGGGCGACGCGGCGCTGCACATGGTGTCGGAAAACACGGTGCTCGAAGTGGAGGAGGCGGTCTCCATCGACGACATCATCGCCAACGTGGAAAAAACCCTGACCCCAGTGCTCGTCAAACTGGAACAGACCATCAGCGACGTTGCCGCCATCGTTCACGCGATCCACCCCGAGGACATCGAGCAGACCCTGCACAACGTGGCCGGCACCACCGACAACGTCCACACCCTCACCGAGCAGATGGCCCAGGGCAAGGGGGGGGCTGGAGCGCTGCTCAACGACCCCCAGGTCGAGGCGCAGATCAAGGATTCGATCGCCAGCGTCGAGGCGACCCTGAAGAAGGTCGACGAACAGGTCGCCGCCCTGCGGCCTAAACTCGACGGCATCATGGGCGATGCCCAGGCAACCACCGATCAATTCCCCGAACTGGTCGCCCACGTCGACAAACTGGTGGCCGAACTCAACACCACCATGGCCACCGTGAATCCCCAGTTGCAGCAGATGCCGGTGCTCATCACCAAGATGAACATGATTATGGAGTCGACCGACCGCATTCTGCAGGGACTGCAACGGGCCTGGCCGGTCTCCTCGGTGATCGAGGTGCCCAAAGAAAACCGGCTGCTGGAGGTTCAACCGCTCAATGAATAAGCCGCGATCCATCCCGAGCTTGGCCCTGCTCCTGACCCTTGCCCTGCTGACCGCCTGCGGCGGCAAGGCGCCCCCCCCCAAACCCGAGGTGCTCTCCCAAGCCGACTACTACCTGAGCCGGGGTTCCCAGGCCTACGCCAACGGCGATTGGGTGACCGCCACCGAGATGTTCCAAAAGGGGCTGGCGGTCTACCGCAGCATCGACCTGCCCGAGGGGATGGCGATGGCCAACCTCAATCTGGCCCAGACCTCGATCATGGTGGGCAACCTGACCGCCGCCGAGCGGCATCTAGATCTGGCACAGGTAACGGTCGCCCGGGAAAAGGGGCTGGAGGAGGTTGGACAGAGGATCGTGCTGGGGCGTGCCGCCGTGGCCGCCCGCCAAGGGGATGCCGAGCAGGCTCAAACCCTGCTGGCCACCTTGCTTCCCAATTTTAAGGAGGATGGCCGCCCCGAGGGGGGCTTGAAACCGATCCAGCTGAGCGCCCTGTTCGACCGTACCTCTTTAGCGGTCGACGGCGACGACATCGATCAAGCCCAGCTGTGGATGACCCGCTTGAACAAAGCGGTCGACGGCGACAAACCGGACGACCCCCGCCTGCTGGGCCGGTTCGATCTGTTGCACGGACGGCTGCATCTCAAGCAAGGGGAGGCTGAGACGGCGTTGGCCGATTTCGCCTTGGCGCTGGAGCACTATCGTGGCGGTTTGTATCGTCCCGGCATCGCCGCCACCTTGACCGAATGGAGCGACGCCGAGGTTGTGCTGGATCGTTGGCAGCAGGCACGCGAAACTTTAATCCGGGCTCTACGGGTTCGGCTGTGGCTGCTCGACCGTGCCGGCACCATTGCGGTGCTAGAACGTATCGCCAAGATCGACACCCACCTGGGTCACCCGGAGCATGTGCAAGAGATCCAGAACTGGATCGAGGCGATCCGCAACGGCGATCCCGCCCAATGGGGACCGCTTCGTCCCGAGGTCATCCCCCCATAACCGGGATGATCCGCCACCGAGAATCTCATCGCAGCCCATGAACATCACCTGCACTCAATGCCAAACCACCTTTTCGGTTCCCGACGGATTGATTCCCCCCGAGGGGCGCAGGGTACGGTGCGCCAATCCCGAGTGCCGGACGATTTTTCAGGCGTACCCGGTCGCCGTTTCGTCGCCAAAACCGCTCGAACCCGAACCGCTGTTTGCCGGCCCCCAAGAACCCGAACCGACGTCCACCCCCGCACCGACCATCGCGCCAACATCTGCCGCCCCGCAGATTTTCCCTGGCTTCGACGACACCGGCTCATTCCGCACCTCACCCTTTAGCAAAGAGGAGGATGAGGCGCTGGCCAAGCTCCAGGCCGACCAGATGACTGAGGAGCTCTCCCACCGCGATTTGCTGTTTCATCAAGAGGTCTTCCCCCAGAGCCACCGCCTCGATGCCGAGGGCGATCTCTCCTTCGATTTTGTGCTGCCCCGGCGCAGCGCCGAGGAACCCGCGCCCCCACCCCCAGCCACCCCCGAACCGCCCCAACCCAA
>MNWR01000074.1 GCA_001872725.1 Proteobacteria bacterium CG1_02_64_396
CCCACCCCGCATCCAAGATTCCCCTCCCCCCCCCGAACCCAGTATTCTGCGTCCATGGCCTCCCAAGGGGGGATCCCCCTTTGACGCAGCGAGTACCGCTTTCTTATGACCATCGCCCAACGACTCGAAGACCTCTTGCAGCGCAACCGCACCTGGGCCCAGCGCCGTCAGGACGAGGATCCCCAGTACTTTCAGCGCCTATCGGAACAGCAGCGCCCCTCGTTTTTGTGGATCGGCTGTTCCGACAGTCGCCTGCCCCCCAACGAGATCGTCGGCATGGAACCGGGCGAGGTCTTCGTGCACCGCAACGTCGCCAATCTGGTGCACCACACCGACGTTAACGCCTTGTCGGTGCTGCAATACGCGGTCGAGGTGCTTGAGGTCAGCCACATCATTGTCTGCGGTCACTACGGCTGCGGTGGGGTGCGGGCGGCGATGGAAAACCGGGAGCGGGGGCTGCTCGATCACTGGTTGCGCAGCCTTAAAGATGTCTACACCCGTCACGAAGACGAGCTGGGGGCCATCGAGGATCCCCAAGAGCAGCACAACCGGTTGTGCGAGCTCAACGTCGGCCACCAGGTCGACAACATCTGCCACACCCCCATCGTGCAAAACGCTTGGCGCAATGGACGCGACTTGACGGTCAGCGGCTGGATTTACGGCCTGCACGACGGACTGGTGCGCGACATGGGGCTATCGGTAACCAGCATCGAGCAGATCCCCGGCATCTACCGCATGATCCCCCCCCACATCGGCTGATTCGGTGGTGGACCAAGGCACCCTTCTGGCCCGCTTCGACCTCCCCAACGCAACCCTGCTCGTCGTTCAAGGAGACATCACCGCCCAACCGGTCGACGCCCTCGTCAACGCCGCCAACACCCATCTGTTGCTCGGGGGCGGCGTCGCGGGGGCCATTGCCCGCAAGGGGGGGCCACAAATCCAAGCGCAGTGCGACGCGTTCGTTGCAAGCCACGGCCCGGTAGAGACCGGTGCCGCCGCCTTGACCGGGGCCGGTTTTCCTCCGATGCGCTGGGTGGTTCACGCCGTGGGGCCGGTGGCCGGTTCGGTCGATTCCGACACCTTTGTTCGCTTGTTGACCAGCGCGGTGCGGGCGGCGCTACGGCTGGCCGACCAAGCGGGGGCGCGCAGCATTGCCCTGCCGGCGATCTCGGCGGGAAGCTTTGGCGGCGACCTCGCCACCTGCACCCGAATCATCGCCGTCACGGCCCGGAATGCGTTGCAACGGACTGCCAATATTCGAGAAATTCGGCTCTGCGCCCTGGATCGATCCGTCGCTCAAGGATTTATTGCGGCATTGGGTTAAGCCCCCTTGGGCCTTTCCCCCCCGACCCGCTACACTGACCCGGTCAAGCCGCCTCAACGACCGGAAATCCCATGATCCCCCTTTTGCATCGCGCCATCATCGGCCTGCTCGCGCTGGCTTTGCTTCTACCGGCCTGTTTAGTCCACGCCGAAGATACCCCGTTGCCCGATCCCGACGCCCCGACCAACCCCACAACCCAGGTCGAGGAGCAGCCCCCCCCCGGTGGTGTGGAGTTCGATTGGGAGCTGGATCCTTACTACTCGAACATTGGCTGGTACATCCCCCTTTCGAACCAAGCGATCCCCGATGTGGGCGACAAGCCCGAACTTGAGGTCTACCGCGATCTCACCCTGAGTTCGGCCATCCCCTCGTTCGTGGTGGTTGAGGCCAGCGTCAATCCAATGCCACTGCTCGGGGTCGCGATCCACGACCACGCCCGAAGCTCCTACGACGGCGCTAACGTCACCGGCAGTTTCAACTGGATTCGCGCCCTGACCGCCGGTTTCGAAGAGCCCTGGGCGCTGTCGCTGTTCGCAGGCAAAGTGGTGAGCTTCACCCGCCCCGGGGAAACCCACGCGGGGGGGAACAAGGGGTACACCGGCTGGCTTTTGAGCGGCGGCGCCCAGCACATCAAGTCGAACCAACTGGTCGACGACCCCTGGTGGGAATTGGAGTGGAAGATCAAGGGAGATCGGACCATCGACGCCCAGGAGCTGCATTGGAGCTTCCGGCTTGGCGCCAAGGTGCACGGCAATCCCGACATTGCCGATGTTTACTACGTGGCACTGCGTCGTTCGCGCACCGACTTCGACATCGGCCTGCTCGGCGACACCTTTTTGCGGGACTTCGGATTCGAATACATCTTCGATATGCGGCAAGGTGACCTCAAACCGATGCGGCACTACCTGATGCTCGACCGCAAATTCCCCTTCGACAACGCCCGGGTCGCCTTCTCCATCGAGTTCGGTTTCGTTTGGGAAAGCGTCGGCAAATACTCGGGATCGCTCGCCGATCCCAACACCCGCATCAACAGTTTTCAGTACCTGATCCGCCCCAACTTCGAATTCTGAGCAAAACGTCGGTTTGCTGTTGATCCCGCGACTTGCCCCATCCATCGAGCAAAACCATGACCGACCCAACCATGACCATCGGCGCCCACGTCTCCACCTCGGGCGGAGTCGACAACGCCCCGCAGCGGGGAGCCGACATCGGCGCCGCCGGGATGCAGCTGTTCACCCGCAATCAAAAATCGTGGACCACCAAGCCGCTGGAGCCCGAAGAGATCGCCCGCTTCAAAGCCGACCGGGCGCGGTTGGGGATCCGCACGGTGATGAGCCACGACAGCTACCTCATCAATCTGGCCAATCCTGAAGAGGACAAACGGGCCAAGTCGATTGCCGCCTTTGAAGACGAGATGCTCCGCTGCCACCAACTGGGGATCGAGCTGCTCAACTTTCACCCCGGCAGCCACCTCAAGATGGGGACCGAGGCGGGGATCGAAACCCTGGCCACCGCCCTCAACGGCATCTGCGCCCGTCACCCCGAATGCCGCGATGTGAAACTGGTGCTCGAAAACGTCGCCGGACAGGGGACCAACATCGGCCGCACCCTTGAGGAGCTCAAGGCGATCATCGACCGGCTCAACGAGCCAGAGCGTTTTGCGGTGTGCATCGATACCTGCCACACCTTTGCCGCCGGGTACGACATCAAATCGCAGGAGGGTTGGGAGCGTTTCTGGTCCGACTTCGAGCGGATCCTGGGGCTGAGTCGTCTGGCCGCTTTTCACGTCAACGACTGCAAAAGCGACTTCGCCAGCCGGGTCGACCGCCATGCCTGCCTGGGACGCGGCACTTTGGGGGCCGAGCCTTTTCGGCGCCTGGTCACCGACCCCCGCACCCGCCACATCCCCATGTTTCTTGAGACCCCCACCAACCCCGAGGGGTACGCCAAAGAGATCGCCTGGCTCAAAACGATGGCAGCAAGCGGCGAGATTCCCCCCCTGCCTGAATTGGAGGAGGGGCGGGATGGTTTGTAAGCCGAGGGACGGCAGGGGGGGTCAGTCAGGGCTGCATGGGCGTGACCCTCTTAGGGAAACGCTGATTAAAGGCCTCCTGCCTTGAATCGGCACGCTTCGCAAAAACCAAAAGTAGGCGCCATGAGGCGGCGTCGTTTTGGCTTCGCTTTCAGAATCAGCAGCGCTTCGGCGACGGGGTCGCCTCCTACGACAGCGCACCACGTGGATCCCCGGTCTGCTCGGAAGCGCTAATCAATCAGCGCTTCCTTAGACCAACTGCATCGCGAGGACCGGGCTCTTACCACCCGCTCAAACCGTTTGTTCGGGTGTAGAAGCTCGGTCCTGTTCACATGAGCCTGTAGAAGAGAGGGCGATTCGGCGGGGACAAGGCGCCATACTTTCTCGAACGTGTCCACAAATACCCTTTCGTTTCAAGGGCTTGGTGGTGATCGACTTTGCCCGCCAACCTATCGACTAAACAGGAACCTCCATGGAACCCTCCTTCTGGGAAAACCGCTGGCGCGAAGGGCAGATCGGCTGGCATCAGCAGTCCATCAACCTGCACCTGCAACAGTTCTGGCCCGAAATCGCCGCCCCCCAAGGGGGGGTGGTCTTCGTGCCGCTGTGTGGCAAGAGCCTCGACATGGCTTGGTTGGCTGGGCAGGGGCATCGGGTGTTGGGGGTAGAGCTATCGAGGCAGGCGGCCCAGGACTTCTTCGCCGAGCAGGGCTTGCACCCCGAGGTGACACCCCAAGGGGGGGTAACCCGCTTTGAGGCGGGAGAGATCGCCATTTTGCAGGGGGATTTTTTCGCGTTAACCCCTGCCGACCTCATCGGAGTGACCGCAGTATTCGACCGCGCCGCCCTGATCGCCCTCCCCCCCGAGATGCGCACCCGCTACGCCGCCCACATGGCGACCCTGACTCCCCCCGGCACGGTGACCCTTCTGGTGGGCCTGGATTACCCCCAATCCGAACAACCCGGCCCCCCTTTTTCGGTTCCGACGAGCGAGGTGGTAGCACTGTTTGGCGCCAACTTCGAGGTCACCCCGCTGCACGAAATCGACCTACTCACCGAGACCCCCCGATATCGGGAACGGGGCTTGAGCCGAATCGTCGAGCATGTATCGGTGTTACGGCGACGGTAGGTTGTCGAGAAACAAAAACCTCGCTTGGTTGCGTTCGGTTCAATGCCCGGATGTCCTCCCGCCAAATCGCCGGTCTCCGGGCGATGCAGGCGGCGCAACCACCTTCAAACGCAGCGGCCCCGCGCGCCCTCCCCATTCTTAAAAGCGCCGAATCAATCGGAGCTTTCTTAATTTTTCTTCATCTTCCCCCAATCCCTAGCTTTCCCCTGGGGATTGTCCTACTCTGCGCGCCCTTTCCAGAACCCGTTGGAAAGTGTGCGTCTCTGACCTGCTTCTGCATCTGCCTCTAGTACCACGTCAGGCATATCCGGTTGGCGACGTTCCTACCCCGTTTTGGCGGGGAGGCATCCGGAACCTGGCGACCCCTTCCCAAGGCCACAACGGAAGACCGCCCCTCGTGTCGGTTCTACCCATCATCATCCCGCCCGTGGCTGGCGGAAGAGGCCGTATCTATGTCGTTTCAAGATCTCCAGCTGGACCCCCGCCTGTTGAAAGCCCTGGAAGCCGCCGGCTTCACCACCCCCACCGATATCCAGACCAAAGCGATCCCCGTTGCCCTTGAAGGCAAAGATGTGCTCGCTTCGGCTCAAACCGGCACCGGCAAAACCGCTGCGTTTGCATTACCCGCCTTGCAGAAGATGCTCGATAACACCCCGGCCCCCGGTTATGGCCCCCGGATGTTGGTCCTGACCCCCACCCGTGAGCTGGCCACCCAGGTTTTCGAGGCGATTCGCACCTTCGGCAAATTCACCCGTTTGCGCTGTGGCACCGTCGTCGGCGGCGTCCCCTACCCCCCCCAGATCAAGATGCTGCGGGCCGGTGTGGATGTGCTGGTGGCGACCCCCGGTCGCTTGGTCGACCACATGCGTTCGGGCCGGATGGACTGGTCCCGCATGGAGTTCTTGGTTCTGGACGAAGCCGACCGCATGCTCGACATGGGCTTTAAAGAGGATGTCGATCTGGTGGCCGACGCCGCCCCTAAAGATCGCCAGACCATGTTCTTCTCGGCCACTCTCGAAGGCGACGTGTTGCGTGTGGCCCAAAAGATGTTGCGCGATCCTGTCCGCATTCAGATCACCACCGCCCACGAGAAACACGCCTCGATCACCCAGAAGATTCACCAAGCCGACAATCTGGGCCACAAGCACTCCCTGCTTGAGCACCTGCTCAACGCCCCCGAGGTGCATCAGGCCATCGTCTTCACCGCCACCAAGCGCGATGCCGATCAGTTGGCCGAAACCCTGAAAGAAAAAGGGCTTTCCACCGCCGCCCTGCATGGCGATATGAAACAGGGGGCCCGCAATCGCACCGTGGAGCGGATGCGCCGTGGCTACGTCAAGATTCTGGTTGCCACCGACGTGGCGGCGCGCGGCATCGACATCTCCGGTATTAGCCATGTGGTCAACTTTGACCTGCCCATCGTGGCTGAGGACTACGTCCACCGCATCGGTCGCACCGGCCGTGGCGGCGCCACCGGCATCGCCTCTTCGCTGGTTGGTCCCCAAGATTGGGACAAGCTGGCCAAGATCGAGCGGCTGACCGGTCAGAAACTCGACCGTCACATCATCGAAGGGTTGGAGCCGAGCCGCCCCGAGCCCCGTCCCGGTTCCGGGAGCAACGGCAAGCGCGGCAATGGCCGTGGTGGTCGTCCCGGCGGCAGCGGAAGCAAGCCCCGCTTCGGTAATGGCGGCAATCGCCCCACCGGCGGCGGCTATCGCGCCGAGGGGGGTCGCTCTGAGGGAGGCTATCGCGCCGAGGGGGGGCGTTCCGAGGGGGGCTATCGCGCCGAAGGGGGCGCGCCCCGTTCCCAGGGTGGCTACCGTGGCGACAGCCAGGGCCGTAGCGAAGGAGGTTATCGTGGCGGCAACAGCGAGGGCGGATATCGCGGCGGCAACAGCGAAGGGGGCTACCGTGGCAATCGCAGCGACGCACCCCGCACGGCCGGCGACAACAACCGTCTGAGCCTGCGCACCGACAGCAACGGCTACCGTGGCCGCGAAGGTGGCTTCCGCCCCGAAGCGGGCCACCGCAGCGAACCGGCCCGCCATCATTACGAGGACGGCACCGGCTCGCGCCGCACCAGCAATCGCGGACCGCATACCAAACATCGGCACAGCGGCGAGTGATTTTTTTGCAGTAGAAGCACAAAAAAAGGGCCTCCGGTTGGAGGCCCTTTTTTTGTGCCCAATCACGAGCGAAGAAGAGCAAAACACCCTCCAGCCCACGAAAGCCCAACAACACCGCCAGATTCCGCCCCTTCCCCCTAGGAGTCTGTCGGACTTGAGATCGTCCTACTGCGCCGGCGGGTAATCGGTCCAAATTTCCCCGGTTTTTCGTCACATAGCCACCACTATGATCCTCGATTCCCCACTCGGCTCGCTACGGACGCTCAAGCCCGACAGACTCCTAGCTGGGGGAAGGCTGGGATGGGGGGCTAACGGTGGCCTAACCGCGTTGCCTCATCAGAGGGCCGAACCCTCCCCCTTTAAAATGACCAACAAGGTTTTGAACCTGCGTTCATCTGCCCCATCTGCAGATCCACGGTTTCAGGCCTTTTTCTGTTGCGCTCCACCGCCGTACCCCCAAGATGCCCCCTCCGCCACCCGCCACGGCGTCATCCCATTCGACAACCTTATGGCCACCCTGCGAACCAGCCACACCCACCCCCTCGAAATCGCTCAAGTCCAAGCCAACCCCGCCCACGGGCGCATCGGCATCACCTTCTGCCCCGGCAAACACGACCGCTTCGCCCACACCGGCGCTTGGGCCCGCGACCTGGGCCTCGACCTGGGTGCCATCCAGAGCTGGGGCGCCAAGCTGGTGCTGACCCTGGTCGAACCGGCGGAACTCAAGGCGCTGGGCGTCCCCCACCTGGGGCAAGATGTCCAAAGCCGGGGGATCGCCTGGCGTCATCTACCCATCGCCGATTACGCCATCCCCAGCGACGACTTCGAGCGGCAGTGGATTGCGACGGGTCGTGAAATCCGCGACCTACTGCGGGGGGGGCACGATGTGCTCGTGCACTGCAAAGGGGGATTGGGGCGGGCGGGGATGATCGCCGCGAGGCTGCTCGCCGAGTTGAGGATGGATCCCGACCAGGCGATTGCCGCCGTGCGGCGCGCACGCAAAGGGGCCATCGAAACCCCCTCGCAGTTGGCGGTGGTGCGCCGTACCCGCCCCGCCCTCGATGCGCAGCCGAACGACGGGGGGGGCGACGCCCCCATCGACACCACCCTCATGAAACAAATCGGCGGCAGTCTGGGGACCAACCTCGGCGGGGTATTCGAGGACGGGCGCGGCCGCCGCTACTACGTCAAAACCCTGGAATCGCCCGCCCACGCCCGCAACGAGCGGATCGCCGCCGCCCTCTACCGGCTGGCTGGTGCGCCGACCTTGACCTACGTGCGCACCTACGCGGACGACCAGATCGCAACCGAGTGGATCGAACTCGACAAACGGTGCGTCGCCCGGCTGAGCGACGACGAGCGTCGGCAGGCGCAGCGCTGGCTGGGGGTCCACGCCTGGACCGCCAACTGGGACGCCGCCGGATACCACGGCGACAACCAGGGGGTGGCGGGCGGCACGGTGTTGACCCTCGATGTCGGGGGGGCGCTGGCGTTTCGGGCGCAGGGGGCGCCCAAGGGCAAGGCGTTTGCCGCCCAGGTCGGCGAACTCGACCTGCTGCGCCACGACCACGGCAACCCCCACGCCGTCCAGCTCTTCGGCGACATGAGCGCTGAAGCGGTAGCGCAGGCGATTGAAACGGTGGTGCGTATTCCCGACGAGTTGATCCGCCGGGTGATTGCCGAGGGCGGCGGGAGCAAGCAGTTGGCGGAGAAGATGGTGGCGCGCAAGGGGGATATGGAGCGGCGGATACGGGGGGGAATCGCGGATGAGGCGGGGATGGCGAACGCGTAAGCGCTGCTGACGCGCAAAAGAAAAGGGCCTCCGGTTGCAGGCCATTGGCAATCCCTCATAACGACCAAGCTGTGCAGCGCGAGCGCAACAACCTTTGCGTCTGGGCGAGCGCCTTGTTAGGCCATGGGAAGCTGTCCGTGGCTATTGTGATAAATCTTGCCTTTCTTTGGGTGCGTAAATTTAAGACCAGACCAAATAGAATCCACGCTCAGACAAATGCTTTCCACAAGTCCATGACGATAAGCGATGTTGACCACTCGATCTAAAACGAGATCGGTATTGAGTTGTCTTTTCTTTGGCCACGAAACCCAAAGCATTCCCCGTGACTTAAGATGGCGTTTGAGTTTAGGAAATACGGCATCCATCTCGGACTGAGTTGTCGTAAAGAAATGAATATAGTCGAACTCCCCTTGAAGTTCAGAATCGATCTCAAGGCTTGGCAGGTTTATCGCCTCCAATGCTGACTTCGGTGCATGCACAAAGAAGGATCTCATTCCTGCTTTGAGGCCCATCTTTTGCGACACGGTTTTCATCCTGAGTGCTCCTTGATTTCTCTAAGGAAACGCCGATTAAAGGCGCCTGCCTTGAATCAGCACGCTACGCAAAAACTAAAAGCAGAGCTTCGGCGACTTAGGTCGCCTCCTACGTTCCTGATTTTTGCGGCCCAGCCGTGGGTCGCTCGGAAGCGAGAATAAATCAGCGCTTGGAGCGACTGGTTATCGGCGATCTTGAGTTCCATTCATTCCCCTCTTGCCACTCGCACCCACTCGAAAACGACCCCGAGGAAGTACATCGGCTCTCCTTTCACAAACACCGCGTAACTCGTCATCGATCCGAGAACGCCGAGAAACAAGAAGACTCCTCCAATGACCTTTTGCTCTTTCCGGCTCGTCTGCTCACGCGGCGCGTACTTCCCGAGCCAGTGCGTTTTACTGAAGACGACCAAGGCGCCTAGCCAGAGACACACGAACGAAGCGGCAGCGTAAATGTACAACCTAGGTTCGGTCATGGCGCGAGCAGATAACGACTGCCATCACCCGAGCGGAAGGAGCGGCAGCGACTGGAGTGTCGGATGAATGACATTGTTATAAGCGCTTTCATTCTGGTAGCTGAACCTTTTTTGCCTTAGCGGGATCATCTGTCCAACAACTACTGATGTTCTTTGAATTGCAGCGGATATATGCTTTTTGACCAAGCAAATATTTTGTTTTCGTAAGATTTATTTCGCTGACTGTTTCTCCACGAAGATCATTATTTCGCCAGCCAAGAAAATATATTTTATCTTCTTCCTCTTCCACATTCCGATACCGCGCTATTTCATGCGGCTCTGCTTTGGCCTTGATTGAAGATGAATAAGGTATATTATGATTGAATTGAGCAAAAAAATACTTGGGACTGAATGGACTATTTGGATCATATTCAAGACCGATAACCCTACAAAGTTCTTTGTATGTATTGCCGCAAAGGGTTGGATTTATATTGAATCCTGTCTCTACTTCCACTTCAAAACTAAATGCTTCGCCCTTTGCACCAAACAATAGAATAAACGGAGACTCATCAATGAAAAAGAACACATCAAACATTGCACGCCCATGACGATATTCAAAACGATATCGGTCAATCCCTTGATTTTTCATGCTTCGATACAGGCCAACCAAGCCATTAAGCTTCATCGGTGCTCCTTGAGCTTATAACAACCAAGCCCACTGGCGGCGATAGAGCGCAGCGGAATTGCCGTCCGAGTGCAGCGCTTTGTTATGCGCGAATTTGCGACCGCGGCTGGTTCAAACCTGCCCACCCACACCTTTGAACTTCTCAACAAACGCTGCAATCTTCTGAAAAACACTCTGCTTTTTAGTTAGGTATTGCGGATTAAGCGGGCTCATCTTGGGCAGAATGGCATTAAGTTCAGTACCGTTGTCACTGGCAAATTCCCGCTTTAGCGAGGTGGCGATATAACGCCTAGCCGCCTCTGCATTCAGGCTCTCGGTACTAATCAACTCTTGCGCCTCACGCTGCTGTTCCGCTTGTGCAAAGGTAAAGAAAGCATCAATCACACTGGCCTTATCGCCCATCTGGTCCAGGTCGGTTTGATTTATAAAATCAACCAACAAACTCTCTTTGGCGCGGTTACCCAGACTGGCACGAATCACCCGGCGTACATCCTCAACCAGCGCCGCTTTATCTTTAACCTTTTTATTGTTTTCAAAAATCAGTTCCAGAATGTAGTCCAGGTTGATCTCTTGTGACTTCAGCAG
>MNWR01000075.1 GCA_001872725.1 Proteobacteria bacterium CG1_02_64_396
GTTTGTGTTTCCCGGACATCGCTTGGCTCCTCGCTCTCGCCAATCATGCCCCCTCGGTCTTAACAAAACCTACTGTCCAGTTTTTGGGGTCCACTTCAGACAGGCCCTTTGTTGTTTCTCTTTATAGGAAAAAAGGCGACCTCCCGGTCGCCTTTTTAGTTGGTCCCGCTTGTACGGAAAAGGGGGCTTCAGCCCCTCCCCTCGATCCTCAAATCCAATTCCCCCTTCTCCACCTCGATCATCACCGTTCCCCCCTGCATCAACCTGCCGTGCAGGATCTCCCCGACCAGGGGGCGCTTGATCTTCTCGCGCACCACCCGCCCAATCGGGCGAGCCCCCATCTCGGGGTCGAAGCCCGCCTTGGCCAGCCAGCCATCCATCCAGCCTCGGGCAGCGGGGGTCAACAGCAGGGTGATCTTCTTGTCGATCAGGTTGCCCGCCAACTCCGCCACGAACTTCTCGGCGATCCGCTCCGTGACCGCGTGATCTCACGGGATAAACGGAAACTGGCGGCGTGTTCGTGGGGGGGGGCAGCGATCGGATCCTGCACCGGAAGTTCAGTGATCTCGGAATGACGGAATCAAAGATCATAAACTTGCGCACCGTCGCATTGTTGAACATGAGGCATGGGGCTACGATGTAATACAAAGTGCTCACTTGGAACAACCAGCGTGAGTGAGGGGCTGTCGAGGCTCCCCCGTTTTGCGATGAGCGAGGTCAGACATGGGCGTTACAAGCGTGCGGTTGCAGGCCGAAATCGAGACGCCGCTGGAGGCTTTGGCCCAGCGGTTGGATCGCAGCAAGAACTACCTGATCAACCAAGCGGTTCGGGAGTTTTTGGAACGTCAGGCGTTGGAGGAGCAGCGGTGGCGGGAGACCGTTTCGGCCATCGAGTCGGTGCAGGCTGGACGCAGCGTCGACGAGTCGGCGGTCAATGAGTGGTTGGAAAGCTGGGGGAGCGCCGACGAACTGAAACCACCCTCGGCATGAACATCCTCTACGCGCCGGAGGCGATTGAGGATCTCCAATGTTTGCGGGGATTCATCGCGCCGAACAATCCGCTTGCCGCCCAACAGGCAGCGGCGGCCATTCTGAAAGGGATCGCTCAGCTGCGCACGTTTCCGCTTCTGGGCGCCGAAGTGCGCAGAGCACCCAAGCCGGAGATGGTCCGAGATCTCGTCATCGGTCGATACATCGCGCGCTACTTGGTGGGGCGCAACGAGATTCATGTGTTGCGTATTTGGCATCACAAGGAGAGTCGATGATGGGATGGGCCTCCTGGATTCCCACCTGCGCGGGGATGGTGCCCCGAAGGGATGATCGAAGCCGCCCCACGGGGCGCAGTCGATTCAAAGACCAAAAAGGCGACCTCCCGGTCGCCTTTTTGGTTGGTCCCGCTTGTACGGAAAAGGGGGCTTTTAGCTCCTCCCCTCGATCCTCAAATCCAATTCCCCCTTCTCCACCTCAATCGTCACCGTCCCCCCCTGCATCAACCTGCCGTGCAGGATCTCCCCGGCCAGGGGCCGCTTGATCTTCTCGCGCACCACCCGCCCCATCGGCCTTGCCCCCATTTCGGGGTCGAAGCCCGCCTTGGCCAGCCAGGTGCGGGCGGCGGCGGTCAGGAGCAGGGTGATCTTCTTGTCGATCAGATGGCCCGCCAGCTCCACCACGAACTTCTCGGCGATTTGTTCCATCACCGCCGGGGTCAGAGGGGCAAAGGGGACGATGGCGTCCAGGCGGTTGCGGAACTCAGGGGGGAAGGTGCGGCGGATCGTCGCCTCGTCGATCCCGGTTTCGGTGGTCGTGGTGAAACCGATGGCGGCGCTGGCCGAACGGTCCCAAGCGCCTGCGTTGGTGGTCATCACCACCAGCACGTTGCGAAAATCGACCGTGCGACCGTGGGTGTCGGTCAGCGCGCCGTGGTCCATCACCTGAAGCAGCACGTTGAAGATGTCGGGGTGGGCCTTTTCAATCTCGTCGAGCAGCAGCACCGCGTGGGGGCTTTTGGTCACCGCCTCGGTGAGCAGCCCCCCTTTTTCGTGCCCCACGTAGCCGGGGGGGGCGCCGATCAGGCGCGAGACGGCGTGGCGCTCCATGTATTCGCTCATGTCGAAGCGAATCAAGGTCATGCCCAGATCGGCGGCGAGCTGACGCACCACCTCGGTTTTGCCGACCCCGGTCGGGCCGGTGAGGAGGAAGCTGCCTTGCGGACGGTCGGGATGGTCGAGCCCCGCCCTGGCCATGCGCACCGCGTCGCTGAGCAGGTCGATGGCGCTCTCCTGGCCGAAGACCTGCTTTTTGAGGTTTTCGTCCAGATCGCGCAGCTTGCTGCGGTCGCTGGCGTCGACCTGTTTGGGGGGGATGCGGGCGATGCGGGCGACCACCGTCTCGACCGCCCGTACATCGACCTGACTGCCCCCTTTGCCGCGATGGCGGCTGATCCGCGCCGCCGCTCCGGCTTCGTCGAGCAGGTCGATGGCCGAGTCGGGCAGGTGGCGCCCGGTCAAATGGCGGGCCGCCAGCTTGGCGGCGGCCTGCAAGGCGTTGTCGGAGTAGCGCACCGCGTGGTGGGCTTCGAAGTGGGACTTGAGGCCGCGCAGAATTTGCACCGTTTCGTCCACTGAGGGGGCGACCACCTCGATGGGCTGAAAGCGGCGCGACAAAGCCCGGTCGGGCTCGAAGTGGGTGCGGAATTCCTCGTGGGTGGTGGCGCCGATGCAGCGCAGGTCGCCGCTGGCCAGCGCCGGTTTGAGCAGATTGGCGGCGTCCATGGTGCCGCCGCTGGCCCCTCCGGCCCCGATCAGGGTGTGGATCTCGTCGATGAAGAGGATGGCGCCGGGATGTTTTTCGAGCGACTTGAGCACCCCCTTGAGCCGCTCCTCAAAATCGCCCCGGTAGCGGGTCCCCGCCACCAGGTTGCCCAGGTCGAGGGCGAAGATCTTGCGCCCCTGCAGCGGCTCGGGGACCTCCCCTTGTGCGATGCGCTGCGCCAGCCCCTCGGCCAGCGCCGTTTTGCCAACCCCCGCCTCGCCGATGAGGATCGGGTTGTTTTTCCGCCGCCGCACCAGGGTCAGGACGATCCGCTCCATCTCGACCTCGCGCCCGATCAACGGATCGATCCGCCCCTCCTTGGCCCGATGGGTCAGCTCGACGGTGAACTTGGTCAGGGTCTCGTCGAGCGGCTCGTCGTCGACCTCATTGCCCCCCTCCCCGTTGGGGTTGCCCCCCGGTCCAGTACGGGCCTCGTCCTCGAAATGGGTCGCCCCATGCACCAGCCCCCGCACCCGCTCGAAGGTGACAGCGCGGCTGTGCAAAAACCAGACGGCGCTTTGGTCATCTTGCTCTTCAAGCAACGAGAGCAGCAGATGCAACCCGGTGACCGGCCCGTGATCCCCCTGCTGGGCGGTCAGTAGGGCGCGGCGCACGATGCGCTGAAAGCCGCCGGTCGGCTCGGGGGCATCTTCTTCGGGGCTGAGCAGGGGGGTGTGTTGGTTGATGAAGGTGTCGAGCTCCAGCCGCAGCCCCGCCACGTCGGTATTCAGGCGGACCAGGGAGTCTCGCACCGAGGGGGTGTCGACCAAGGCCAGCAACAGGTGCTCCACCGTCAGGTAGGCATGGCGGCGTCCCAGGGACTCCATCGCCATCTGGTTGAGGGTGAAGCCGATCTCGGTATCGAAAATAGCGTCCACTTAGGTTCGCTCCACAGTGCATTGGAGGGGATGGCCGTTCATACGGGCTTGGGACACCACCTGCTGTTTCTTGGTTTCCGCCAAATCACGGGGATAAACCCCCGCCTCGCCACGTCCTTCGTGATGCACGGCAAGCATGATGCGTACCGCGTCGAGGTTGCTTTTGTTGAAAATCCGCTCCAGCACCATGACCACGAATTCCATGGGGGTGTGGTCGTCGTTGTGCAGCACCACCCGGAACATCGGCGGATGCTGGCTCTGCGTGGCGCTCTTGGCTTGTTGCTTGGTTTTCGAATCGACCGAAGTCCCCATCGTTACGCAGTTGCCCCCGTTTCGAGGTGCAAGGTCCCCTGCTCCATGCGGAACATCGGGCCGCCGATCCGCTGCCCCAAGGCGGCGTCGCGGCTGGACAGCAGCACGCAGCGTTCCCCCTCGGATACCCAGCGGCGCAAAAATTCGACCATCCGCATCTGCCCTTTTTCGTCAAACCAGAGCCCGGCGTCGTCCCACAGCAGCACCTGGGGATCGCAGGCGATCACCCCTGCCACCGCCGTCCAGACCAGATCGTCGACATGCAGCGAGGTCAGGGTTTCCCCCCCTCGACCGGCCAGGCCGACCTGCCCCAATGCCGCATCGACCTTCTCTTGCAACGCCTGCTTTTGGATGCCCCGGCCCGCCGGGCCAAAGGCGACATCTTCGGCGACGGTGGGGGAAAAGAGCTGATGCCGCGGATCGGTGAAGAGGTAGCCGAGCATCGGCCGCAAGTCGTCGCCCCCACCCGCCTTGCGCACCAAACCGCCGACCCGCACCTCCCCCGAGGTTTGGGGGTTTAAGCCCGCGATCCCGGCCAGCAGGCGGCTTTTGCCTGAGCGGTTGGGGCCGGTGATGGTGGCGATGGTCCCGGCGGGCAGGGTCAGGCTGGTGGGGGCAAGCCCGCTGCAAGACAAAGCGTCGAGGATCAGCATGGGGATGGGGCTCCGGGTCGAGGATGAAACAGCCCGTTAAGGGTCGCCCATGGGGGACGGGGAGGCAACGACCCAGGTCGGAGCGGATCAAGGGGGTGGCGGGGGCTGGGTGATCCTGGCCATACTCGCCGTGCCCCCAAAGGGCTCAGGATTTCCAGCGTTTGCACCGACCCACCACGCCGACAGGGACCCCCACCGTCATGAACGATCACCAACCTACCGACATCGCAGGTTTTCTCGCACGACGCTGGAAAACCCTCGACGACCTCCCGGCGTTGCGGCACGGAGAGACCGGTTTGAGTTATCGGCAATTGAGTGGTCAGGTCGGCTACTGGGCGCAGCGGCTGCGCGAGGCCCAGGTGGAGCCGGGCGACCGGGTGATGCTGCTCTTCCCCAACACCCCGGCTCTGTTGGTGGCGGCCTTTGCGGTTTTGGCGTGCGGCGCCATTGTCGAGTCCTTCGACGACAAGGCGGGACGGCAGCGGCTCGATTATGTGGTGGGGCTGACCGAACCCAAGCTCTGCCTGCACAGCGCAGGGGTGCACCCCCCGGAGGGGGTTGACGCTCTTGAATTGGTGCTTGATTTCAACCGGGATGCCGGGGGATCCAATCTCGACGACATTCCCCCCTGCGCAGGGGGGGACACCGCGATACTGCTGTTTTCTTCCGGCTCGACGGGGCTGCCCAAAGGGGTGGAGATCACCCACCGCCAGCAGATCGCCATCGCCACCCATTTGGCGGCAGGGGTGGGGCTTCGCAAAGGGATGCGGGAGCTGGTCGTCGCCCCCCTGAGTCATTCCGACGGTTGGCAACGGGCGCTGGCGGCGCTGGCGACCGGGGTGGAGCTCTGTTTCCCCGAGGGGTTGATCACGATCAAGCAGATTCTCGACGATGTGTCGTCACTGCAAATCGACACCCTGTTTTTGCACCCCGCCTGGATCCGCTACCTGTTGCGGTGCAATCAGGAGGAGGTGCAACGTGCTTTTGCCGGGGTGGTGAGCCTGGAGACCGGCAGCGCCACCCTGTGGCCCGAAGAGGTGGCCCGCCTGCGCGACTGGCTGGCCGATACCGCCATTCACATCCACTACGGCATTTCTGAATCGCCCCGCTCCACCCTGCTCGACCTGGGGGCCCGTCCCGACAAGTTGGCAGGGGTGGGACGCCCGTTGCCGGGGGTCGAGATCCAGATCCTGGGTGAGGGGGGGGGGACGGTGGCGCCGGGGGAGGTCGGGCAGATTGTGATTGCCGGTCAGCACCTCAGTCGCCGTTACTGGCGTATGCCGGGGCTTTCGGAGGAGCGTTTTCGCGACGGCTGGCTACTGACCGGCGACTATGGGCGGCTCGACGGGGAGGGGTTTCTCTCGTTCGCCGGGCGGAAAGACGACCTGATCGCCTCGGGTGGGTTTTGTTTCTATCCTGCCGAGGTCGAATCGGAGCTGGGGGAGATCCCCGGAGTCGCCGACTATCTGGTGGTCGGCATTCCCGACGCCAAGGGGGTATTGGGTGAGGAGCCCTGGCTTTTCGTGGTCCCTGCCGGGCCGGATTGGTCCTCGCGCCAATTTTTCCTCCACGCCCGCAATAGGCTGGAGCCCTACATGATGCCCCGCCGGGTCGTGGTGCTCGACACCATCCCCCGAACCGATTCGGGCAAGCCGCACCGCCAGGCACTACGCAGCCGCTACACCCCATCCAACGTCCATCCCCATCAGGAGCCAAGGACGCCATGAGCATGACGACCGAACAGATTTCCCAGGATTTGATGACCTTTTTGCGGGAGGAATTTCCCGGCCAAGGCAACGAGTTGACCGAGGAGATGAACCTGCTCGACGACTGGTTTCTCGATTCCTTGAGCATCGTCGACGTGGTGATGTTTCTAGAGAGCCACTTCGACATAGCGGTCGACCGCAAGGACATCACCGGCGACAACTTCCACAGCGTGGTGGCGCTGACCCGCTACGTCGAGCAGCAGATCAACGGTTAAGGGGCAGTCATGACCGGCCTGCTGGCCAACCTCAAGACCAGTGAAGAGGAGCGCGCCGCCCACGACACCCACCGCCCCGGTGTGGTGGCGACGGTGTTGGCGATTTTTGGGCTCTACATCTACCTCTTCACCGACATCGCCCTCTACTGGCACCTGATTACCCCCGAGGCGCTGGCCCGTACGCTGCACCTCTATTTGGCCCACACCTTCGGCGGCGACGGCAATGTCGATTCCTACCTCAACATTGACCGGGGGCCGATCTATTCCAGCGACGACGAGCGGCTGATTCTTTTTTCGATCTTGATCGCCGCATTCCTGAGCGCCTACTACCTGCCGATCCGCTTCAAACCCATCGCTCTGGTGATTTGGTCGGCGCTGGCGTTGGGGGTGCTGTACGGGCTGGTCGCCTGCGCCGTGCTGCTGGCGGCCCACACCCTGGTCTACATGACCCTGCATCGGCCCAAGAACGAGGCGTTCGCGCTGCTGCCGGGGGCGATTTTGTGGGTTGCCTTGGGGGCAGGGAGCCACTGGCAACCGGGTCCCACCATGATGTGGGCGATGATGCCGGTGCTGTCGTTCGTGCTCTACCGGGGGGTCATGCTGCCGCTGCTGGCCAACTTGGTTTGGGCCCCCCGCGTGCAAACCCTGGTGGTGCAATCGGCCATCGTCACGGTCGCTATTGGCACCCTCTACAACGGCGTCATTGCCGACGAATCCTGGAAATTCCCCCTCGGCCTGCTCCTGTTCTTTTTTCAGTGGGAGCGGCTGTTCATGTACCACATCGATTTCAAGGATGGGAAGGTCCCCGACGACGTCACCTGGGGGCGTTATCTGGCGGTGTTTTTCTCGCCGGGGGCGATCCCCAACTGGATCGACCGGGTCTGCATCGGCCAGGGCTATGCCTATCTGAACAATCAATTCCTCTGCCGCGACAAGAACGAGATCGTCAAGGGGGGAATCAAGTTACTGCTCTTGGCGTTGATGTACCTGGTGCTGGGGGAGTGGTTTCGCCACGCCCTCGTCGAGGGGTTCGAAGCGCTGGGGGTTTCGGTCCACAACGGCAGCACTCAGGGTCTGATCGACGACTACATGCGCGGAGAGACGATCTCGCCGCTGTCGATCTGGCTCACCACCCTGCTCAATTTGGCGAAATGGTTCGTTTTTTTTGCGGCGGTCGGCCACTTCAAGGTGGGGCTGTGGCGCATCTGCGGCTACGACGTCGCCCCCAGCTTCGATAAACCCTGGTTGGCCACCAATCTGGTCTCCTTCTGGGGCCGTTTCACCTACCACTACCGGGAATTTTTGGTCCGCGCCTTCTACTACCCGGTCTTCTTCAAGTATTTCCGCAAGCACCGCAAGACCCGGATCGTAGTCGCCACCATGGCCTCGGCGGGGCTGGGCAACCTGGTCTGGGGCCATGTGGTCGAGATTACCTACTACCGGGGTATGGAGTGGGAGGCGATCCGCTATGTGCTGGGGCATTGGCCTTACTACTTTTTGCTCGGGCTGGGGATCTCCCTCACCGAGCTCTATCTGCTCAAATTCAAGCGGCGGCGCAAACCCTGGAGCCGCGACGTATGGCTGGTTACCGACGTGCTGGCCGCCTACGCCACGGTGCAGTTCTTCGCCTTGATTCACATCTTCAATCGGGTGGCAGGTGGTTCGACCCTGTGGGATCAGACGCAACTCTTCCTGCTCGCCTTTGGAATTCGGTTTTAGGGGGAGGCAGGGGAACCTGATGAGGGGGGAAGGCCCGAAGAGGGGGGCTTGGTTGTTGGCGGAGCCATTCACAAAGGCCGCTCATCCTGAGCAAGTCGAAGGGCGGGGGGCGATCCCCTCCACCGACATCTTCCGTTGCCCTCTCCCTCCCGGGGTTTTCCATGTCCAACCACCTTGCCGGATCCACCTCCCCCTACCTTGAACAACACGCGGACAACCCCGTCGACTGGCGTCCCTGGGGTGAGCCGGCGCTCACCTTGGCTCGCGAGCAAAACAAACCGATCTTTCTTTCCATCGGTTACAGCGCCTGCCATTGGTGCCACGTCATGGCCCACGAGTCGTTCGAAGACGACTTCACCGCGCAGGCGATCAACCGCGATTTCATCCCCATTAAGGTCGACCGGGAGGAGCGGCCCGACCTCGATCAGATCTACCAGCAGGCCCATCAGATTTTGACCCGGCGTGGCGGCGGCTGGCCCCTGAGCATTTTTCTTACCCCCGACCTCAAACCCTTTTTTGCCGGAACCTACTTCCCCAAAACTCGGCGGTATGGCATGCCGAGCTTCACCGAGGTGCTGGCCGCAGTCGTCGAGGCGTGGCGGGAGCGGCCCGAGGCGGTGGGGACCCAGGCGGGGCAGGTCACCGATTTGTTGACCCGATATCAAAACCCCGGCGCCGACATGGGGGGGCAGGACGATCCGCTCCCCGGCATGGGGGGGCGGCTGTTGGTGCAGCACGACGACCGCTTCGGCGGCTTCGGATCCGCCCCCAAGTTTCCCCACGTCCCCGATCTGCGCCTGTTGCTGCGGTTGACGAGCCGCACCGGCGATCCCCGATTTGCCCAAGCGGCAGCCTTCACCCTGGACGCCATGATCGCGGGGGGGATTCATGACCAGATCGGCGGCGGTTTTGCCCGCTACAGCGTCGACGACCGCTGGCTGGTCCCCCATTTCGAAAAAATGGGTTACGACAACGGCCAGCTTTTGCTGGTGCTGAGCGAGGCCGACGCCCTGCTCGGGGTCGATGAGGAGCGGCGCCGAGCCCGCTGGGAGATCGTGGCGTGGCTTCAACGTGAGATGCTGCTGCCGGGCGGTGGTTTTGCTGCGGCGCTCGACGCCGACAGCGAAGGGGAGGAGGGGAGGTTCTACGTCTGGCAACAGGGGGAGCTGGCCGGTTTGCTCAATCCCGAGGACTTCGAGCTGGTCAGCGCCGCCTGGGGGGTGAGCGAGCAGGGCAATTTCGAGGATAAAAACATCTTGATCCGCGCCTTGAACCCCCAGGCACTGCGCGAGCGGTTCGGCCAGGGGGCAAGCGTGCGTCTGGCCGCCATTGCCCAGCGACTACGCGAACATCGGGATCAAAGGGTCCACCCCGGATTGGACGACAAGCTCCTCACCGCCTGGAACGCGTTGCTCGTCAAAGGGCTGCTGCGCCATGCCGCGCTGGAGGGGGATGAAACGGCGCAGCAGATGGCGATCACGGCGCTCGACGCAGTGTTGGCCCTGATGTGGGATGGAGACCAGCTTTGGACTGCGGCGCGGGGCGAGCGCCACAGCGATGCCCCCGGGTTTCTCGACGACTACGCCTTTTTGAGCGACGCCCTGATCGAGGCCCATACCTGGAGCGGCAAGTCGCTTTATCTTGAGATTGCACACGCTCTGACCGAGCGAGTGCTCGCCCGTTTTTCAGCCCCTCAGGGGGGCTTTTATTTCACCGGTTTGGGCCAAGCCGATGTCATCGTCCGGACCCAAAACCCCTTCGACGCCGCCACCCCCTCGGGCAACGGCGTTGCCGCCACGGTGTTGCTGCGCCTGCACGCCCTGACCGGAGAAGAACGCTACCGGACCGCCGCCGAGGCGACCCTCGCTGCGTTTGCTGGAACCTTGGCCTCCAGCCACGGTGGTCATGGGGCGCTGGCCCTAGCGCTCGATCTGGCGCAGTCCGGGGTCGACGAGTTGACGGTGGCGGGGGAGGCGCCCCCTTTTCTTCATGTGCTGGGGCGGCACTACGGGGCCGAGGCGGTGGTTCGGCGTGATCCAGCCAAATCGGGGGCGTCGTGGTGCAGTGGGGGGCGGTGTTGGCCCGAGGTGGGTGATGCCGAGGGATTGGCGGGGCAGATGGGGGGGGCTTCGGTTCGTCCCTCGACAAGCTAGGAGTCTGTCGGACGTGAGATCGTCCTACTCGGCAATTGCTCCTGCATTGCTCTACCTCCTGCATCCATGCAGTCGTGCGTCGGCGGGTAATCGGTCCAAATTTCCCCGGTTTTTCGTCACATAGCCACCACTATGATCCTCAAAACCGTGAAAATTTGGCCTCGATTCCCCAATCGGCTCGCTACGGACGCTCAAGCCCGACAGGCTCCTAGGGATGAGCGGTTCGGGTTTCAGGCTCGGTATGGGCGATTGGGATGCGTCGTAAACACAACCCTCTCACCCTGAGCCTGTCAAAGGTCGAGCCGTCTTGGAAAAGCGGCCCTTTCATCCGCTATGATCGCCCCCTTTCTTGCGTCATTTAACCCTCAGGTATCCCCGTGTCGGTCTACACCCAAGTTGCCCCCGAAGAGATCCAGCCTTTGCTCGACGCCCATGGCCTCGGCCAATGCCAAAGCCTCAAAGGCATCGCAGCCGGAATCGAGAACAGCAATTACTTCTTGAGTACGACCAAGGGTGAGTACGTGCTGACCCTGTTCGAACGGGCCGATCCCGAGGCGTTGCCGTGCTACCTCAAGTTGATGGCGGCGGCGGCCCACGATGGGATTCCCTGTCCCGATCCGGTGACCCCGTTGACCACCCTGGCGGGCCGTCCGGCGGTAATCATCACCCGGCTGAGCGGCGGCACGGTCGATGCCCCAACCCCCGAGCAGTCCTTTCAGACCGGGGCTTGGCTTGCCCGGCTGCATCTGGCGCTCGCCGCTCCCGAACTGGGGCGGGGGCTGCCCCCCTCCCATGACCGGGCCCTGGTGCGCGAGCGTTTCGAACGCAACCTCGACAAAGCCAAGGTCCATGCCGAGTGGGGCGGTTTGGTCCCCCTTTGGCAAGGTTGGGTGGAGCGGTTCATGACCATCCCCGCCGGATTGCCTGGGGGGGTGATCCACGGCGATCTCTTCACCGATAACGTTCTCTTTGACGGTGGGCGACTGTCGGGGCTGATCGATTTCTATTACGCCTGCTCCGATGCGTGGGTGCTCGACCTGGCCATCACCATGAACGCCTGGCCCCACGCCGAGGCGGTTGCCGAGGGGTACCGTTCGGTTCGTGCGTTGCACGAGACCGAAGAGGCCGCCCTGCATCCCTGCCGGATCTTCGCGGCGCTGCGCTTCATGATCTCCCGCCTCGACGACGCCTTGAACCCCCGGGAGGGAGAGATGGTGCAGATCAAAGATCCCCTGGAATACCACCGTAAGGTGGCGAATTTGTTGGGGGAATCGGCGGGCCTTTGATGGCGGTATAAAAGGAATCAAGCCGACCCCGCGTGTGGCTTGAATGACACTCCGGCGTTCAATGACGAGCTGGGGGATATCCGTCCCCCGGATGAGCGCGGAGGTGTCGTGATGGTCGAGACTTTAAAACGCGGGTTGCAGGCGGTTGTGCTGGTGCTGTGCGTGGGCGGTGTCATGGGGGGGGCTGGCGCCGCCGAGCGTTGGGGGCTTTACCTGCATGCCCCCTTGCCCGGAAACGACACGGTCGCCAAGGTGAGCGCCAATCTGGCGCAAACGGCCAACGCGATGGGTCTCGGGGTACTGGTCACCACCCCCATCACAACCGGCAATCCCAAGTGGGAAGCGCAGGTGCTGGTGCTCGACGATCCGGCCTACCGCCAGGCGGTCCTCAAGCAGGGGGGCGGCAATGGTGGGTTTGCCGCGACGCTGCGGCTGGCGGTGTGCCGCGATGGGGCCAACCGGTTTATCTCGATCCTCAATCCCATGGCGCTGGCCTCGGTCTTTGTCGGTGCGGGGGGGGGGAGGCAGATCAGTCCCATCATCAACGCCTCTCAAGAGGCGCTCGACCGGCTGCTTGCCCTGGTCAAGCAGGGTGCCGGTGCGGTGTTGGGAGGCGAGGGTGAAGAGGGGGCGGGGCTCGGTCACGCCGAGCCGGTGCGGCTCGAAAACGTCTGGCCCCAGTATCGCTCCTTCTTCGGTACCACCATGCCCGAGGCGTTGGTGGAGCGCGGCAGCATCCCCGGCAACCTGAATCAGGCGGTCGAGCAGATCAGCCGGACCATCGGCCAGCACGACAAGGGGATACCCCTTTACCAACTGGTCGACGAACAGGCCGGGGTGGCGGTCATTGGGATCTCTTGGGCCTGGATCGAAAAAACAGCGTTCGAGATCATCAAGAAGATCGACCACGCCCCCGCCTTTCCGCTGGAATTTGTTTTGGTGCGGGAGGGCAATCGGGTCAAGGTGGAGACCCTGGCCGAGATGTGGCGGATGGACGTCTATTTTTCGGATGCTTCGAAGTGGGCCTTCATGACCCACATCGCCATCCCTGGGGAGTTGGATGACCAGAAGGCAGCCCTCGTGGCCGCAACACCCTGATCCTCAAGGCTCGCAGGCCGAGTTTGCCCCCGACCCCGGCTGGCTGACGCGCTGGCATGGGTACGCCCTGGGGGAGCTCGGTCTGCGCGAGGCGACCCGCGTCGCCTATCTGGCGGACTTGCGACTGCTGGCCCGATTTTTCGAGCGCCACGGTCTGGTCGGCGACACCCTTCCCCCCCAGGTCGACCCCTTGCTGCTGCGCGCTTTCCTCGCCGAGGGGGCGCTGCAGGTGGGCTCCTCCCGTTTGGCGCGTCGGCGCTCCGCCCTCAAAAACCTGGCCCGCTTCGCCCTGCGCGAGGGGTGGTGGCAGGCCGATCCCACCCGCGAACTGCCCTCCATCAAAGTACGCCCCCCCCTGCCCAAACGGGTCGAGATCGAGGACGCCATCCGTATGGTCAGCCACGGCGCCCATGGCCGTTTCACCCCCCGCGATCATGCTTTGCTCGAACTGTTTTACGGCGCCGGGCTGCGCCTGGGCGAGCTGCACGGCCTGAACGTGAAGGATGTCGAGTTGCTCCACGACCGGGTGACGGTGATCGGCAAGGGGGGTAAGGAACGTCGGGTACCGATGGGGGCTGCGGCGGTGGCGGCGCTGGCCGCTTATGCACAAGAGCGCCCCGTCGGGGCAGATCCGGCCCTGTTTCTCTCCCGCGATGGCGACCGGCTGTCACGGGAGCGGATTGCCGCCATCGTGCGCAAGGCTGCCCTCATCACCGGTCAAAAAGCCCACATTACCCCCCACACATTGCGCCACGCCTTTGCCACCCATCTGCTCGAAGAGGGGGCCGACCTGCGGGCGATTCAGGAGCTGCTCGGCCACAGCTCGATTGGCACCACCCAGCGCTATACCAACATAGATCTGGACCATCTGACCAAGGTGATCGACGCCGCCCACCCGAGAGCACACCTCAAAAAAAAATGAGGAGCGGTTTGCCCGAGGGGGCGAGCGTGCCAGGATTGGGGCGTGCGGCAGCGTGTATCTCGCTGCGTTGAGATTGCCGGGAGGGCATCATGAGCCGTTTGTTGAGCATGTGGGCGGCCGTATGTTGGCTCATCACACCACTTCCTGCCGGTGCCGAGGCGGCGGTGCCGGAGCTGGTTCAAAGCAAGTGTTTCAAGTGCCACCGTCCTGACCTCGTAACCGAAAAGCCCCATCGCCCCATGCCTTTGCGCGGGGTGTTCGGCAAGCAGGCCACGGTGGTCGAGGGGGGGTGGCTCTGGGACGAGGCCCATCTGCGCCTCTGGTTGAGCAAACCGCATGGCGGCCCCCGTCAGGCGGTTCGCGACTTCACCGGTGACCCAGTCGCCAAAACCACCATGGGATTTCCGGGGTTGGACGATTCGGCGCAGATCGACACCGTCGTCGAATTCCTCAAGCACTATCAATAAAGGTCTTTTTTGTGGAAACCACTCTGCACGGCACCACCATCCTTTGCGTTTGCCGCGACGGTCAAACCGCCGTCGGCGGCGACGGCCAGGTCACCTTCGGCAACACCGTAATGAAGGCGACCGCCAACAAAATTCGCCGCCTGCATCAGGGGCGGGTGGTGGTCGGTTTTGCAGGCGCAACCGCCGACGCCTTCACCCTGTTCGAGCGGCTCGAAGGTCAGCTCGATTCCCACGGGGGTATCTTGCGTCGGGCGGCGGTGGCGCTGGCCAAAGACTGGCGCACCGACCGCTACCTACGCCGCCTGGAGGCGATGTTGATCGCCGCCGATAAAGACAGCGCCTTGATCGTTTCGGGGACCGGCGATGTGGTCGAGCCCGAGGACGGGGTGCTGGCCATCGGCTCGGGCGGACCCTACGCCATGGCGGCGGCCCGCGCCCTGATACGCCACAGCGATCTGAACGCCGAGCAGATCGTGGCGCAGGGGCTGAAAATCGCCGGAGAAATCTGCATCTACACCAATCAAAACCATGTCATCGAGGTCGTCTGAGACAATGAATCTTCCCTTGACCCCCCGAGAGATTGTCTCCGAACTCGACCGCTTCATCGTCGGCCAGAACAAGGCCAAGCGGGCGGTCGCCATTGCCCTGCGCAACCGCTGGCGCCGCTTGCAGCTGAGCGACGAGCTGCGCGAAGAGGTGACCCCGAAAAACATCCTGATGATCGGCCCCACCGGGGTCGGCAAAACCGAGATCGCCCGTCGTTTGGCCAAGCTCGCCAAAGCCCCCTTCATCAAGGTCGAGGCGAGCAAGTTCACCGAGGTCGGCTATGTGGGGCGGGATGTCGAGTCGATCATCCGCGATCTGGTCGAGACGGCGGTGCAGATGGTGCGGGCCGAACATGCCGAGCAGGTCAAGGTGAAAGCCCAGGAAGTGGCCGAGGAGAGAATTCTCGACGCGCTGCTGCCCAAGCCGCGGTCGGCCATGCTGGGAGCAGAGGAGAAGGAGGAGGATCCGACCCGACGCAAACTGCGCTGGCAACTGCGCACCGGCGAGCTCAACGAGCGCACCATCGAGATCGAACTGCCCGAGGCCCAACCTGCCGGAGGGATCCCCATCGGCATCATGGGGCAGGGGGGGATGGAGGATATCGGCCGCCAATTCCAGGAGATGATGGGGCAGATGATGGCGGCCGGACGCGGTCGCCCCGGCCACCGCGAGAAGGTGACGGTGCTGCAGGCGCTACGCCGTCTGGAGGAGGTCGAGGCACAGCGATTGGTCGACGAGAACGCCGTGCGCGAGCAGGCGCTGCGTCGCGCCCAGGAGGAGGGGATCGTCTTCATCGACGAGATCGACAAGGTCTGCCGCGGTTCGGAAGGGGGGCGTTCCGGGGCCGATGTCAGCCGCGAGGGGGTGCAACGCGATCTACTGCCCATCGTCGAGGGTTCCACGGTGAGCACCCGCTACGGAGTGGTGTGCACAGACCACGTGCTCTTCGTCGCCTCGGGCGCCTTTCACGTCGCCAAGCCCAGCGATCTGATCCCCGAATTGCAGGGGCGCTTTCCCATTCGGGTCGAGATGGATTCCCTGACCGCCACCGATTTCGTCCGCATTCTCACCGAGCCCAAGAATGCCTTGGTCACCCAGTATGCCGCGCTTCTCGGCACCGAGGGGGTCGGGCTGAGCTGGGACGATGAGGCGATTGCCGAACTGGCCCGCTTGGCCGAATCGGTCAATCGCCGGGTCGAAAACATCGGCGCCCGCCGCCTGCACACATTGATGGAACAGCTCCTCGAAGAGGTCGCCTTCACAGCCCAAGACCGCAGTGGCGAAACCATCGTCTTCACCGAAGCGATGGTGCGCGAGCGGCTTGGCGCGCTGGCGGGCGACGACAACCTCAGCCGCTACATCCTCTGATCCCCATGTCCGAATCCCAATCGTCCAAGCAGGTGGAGATCCTGGGGCGCGAGGTCTGCTTCCAAGGTTTTTTTCGCATGGAGCGCTTCAGGCTGCGCCACACCCTGTTTGCTGGGGGGTGGAGTCCGGTCGTCGAACGCGAGCTTTTCGAACGGGGTCATGCCGCCGCACTGCTCCCCTACGATCCGGTACGCGACGAGGTGGTGTTGATCGAACAGTTTCGTATCGGCGCCTTGGAGGCTCCCGGTGGGGCGTGGCTACTGGAGATCGTCGCCGGGATCATCGAGTTGGGCGAAACCCCGGAAGAGGTGGTGCGGCGCGAAACGGTAGAGGAGGCGGGGATCGAGGTGGCTGAAGTCGAGCCCATCTACGACTACTTGGTGAGCCCCGGCGGCACCTCGGAGCGGATCACTCTATTGTGCGGGAGGGTCGACGCCAGCCGAGCACAAGGGATCCATGGTCTGCCCCACGAGGGGGAGGACATCCGGGTCCTGGCGGTTCCCTTTACCACGGCGTGGCGTTGGCTGGAGGAGGGGCGCATCGACAACGCCACCCCCATCGTGGCGTTGCAATGGCTGGCTCTGAACCGGAAGCGACTGCGCCTCAAATGGGGCGTAACGCCGGGGGTGTGAACCGTTCGAAGCGACAAGGGTTTGCCCCGTGCGAAGGGGGTGGTTGCGGTGGTTGACGAACCGGGGTCGGTCCATACAATTCGCCCTCCTTTTTGGGGGCGGACAAAGTGCTGGCGTAGCTCAGATGGTAGAGCAGCTGCCTTGTAAGCAGCGGGTCGGGGGTTCGATTCCCTTCGCCAGCTCCAAAATCGCAGGATGGGGGGCGGGGCGGTGCGAAAGAGGGCTCGATTTTTGAGTGGCGAAACTTGACACCGGCTCCCCGCGCGGGTATCAACCGCGCCCTTTTTCGTGTGGAGGGGTTCCCGAGCGGCCAAAGGGATCAGACTGTAAATCTGACGGCTCAGCCTTCGGAGGTTCGAATCCTCCCCCCTCCACCACTTTCGTTCATGATCGACCGGAGCTTGTTTGGCGTCGGCACTCGGTGTCGGAATCAGGCGGGTGTAGTTCAATGGTAGAACTTCAGCCTTCCAAGCTGACTACGTGGGTTCGATTCCCATCACCCGCTCCATTGATACGCTGCTCCTGTGGTTGTAGTGCCCATGTAGCTCAGGGGTAGAGCACTTCCTTGGTAAGGAAGAGGTCCTCGGTTCAAATCCGAGCATGGGCTCCATATTTGAAGTATTGGCGATCTGGCGGCAGGTCCTTTCTTCTCATTTCAGCTGGAGAAATTCGCGATGGCCAAGGCGAAATTTGAGCGGAGCAAACCGCACGTCAACATCGGGACCATTGGTCACGTCGACCATGGCAAGACCACTTTGACGGCTGCGATCACCTCGGTGCTGGCCTCGAAGGGTCTTGCCGAGAAGCGGGCCTACGATCAGATCGACGGCGCCCCCGAGGAGCGTGCTCGCGGTATTACCATCGCGACCGCCCACGTGGAGTACGAGACCCTCGCTCGTCACTATGCCCATGTCGACTGCCCCGGCCACGCCGACTATGTGAAGAACATGATCACCGGCGCTGCGCAGATGGACGGCGCGATTCTGGTGGTGTCTGCCGCCGACGGCCCGATGCCC
>MNWR01000076.1 GCA_001872725.1 Proteobacteria bacterium CG1_02_64_396
CGGGTAATCGGTCCAAATTCCCCCGGTTTTTCGTCACATAGCCACCACTATGATCCTCAAAACCGTGAAAATTTGGCCTCGATTCCCCACTCGGCTCGCTACGGACGCTCAAGCCCGACAGACTCCTAGACAAGCGCTGATTGATTAAGGAAACGTTGATTAAAGACCTCCTGCCTTGAATCGGCACGCTGCGCCAAAAAAGCCGCATCGAGACGTCTGGGTTTTTCAGCCTAACCCGGATTTTTCAGCAATGTGCTCAATGATCGCGTAGGAGCTTGTTCGCACTGAGGCGAGAAGCGCGGGCGGAACAATATTGATGAGAAATCCGGGCTAAGCCCCCTCCCGCAGCAATGCCACTGGCGGGGTGCGCAGGGCGTGACGGCTGCCCCATAGCCCCACCAGCACCGTCAGCGCCACCGCCATCACCCCCCCCAGCAGCAACACCCCCATGTCGGGCAGGTAGTCGACCCCCAGAATCGCCCGGCTTACCCCCCAGGCGGCCACCCCCGCCCCCGTACTTCCCAACCCCGCCGCTGCCAACCCGAGCAGGGTTAGGCGCAGCGCCGCAAGCGACACAATCCGCCGTCGTGAGGCGCCCAGGGTGCGTAGCAGCGCGGTCTCTCGGGCGGTGCGGGCATGTTCGGCGGCGACCACCGCCACCAGCACCGCCAGCGACGAAGCCAATGCAAACCCGGCCAGCAGGGTCGCCGCTCCGGTCAGCCGCCCGACCAACTCTTGCAGGGTGGTCGCCACCGCCGCCACGTCGATCAAGGTGACATTGGGGTACTGGGCCACCAGCTCTTGTTCGATGGCGGCCTCCTTGCCGGGGGGCAGGCGCAGGGCGGCGATGAAGGTGGCGGGGCGATCCTGTAAGGCGGGGGCCGAGAAGATGGCGAAGAAGTTGGTCCGCATCGTCCCCCAGTCGACCTTGCGGATAGAGGTGACCTCCCCCTGCACCGCAAAACCCTGGGCGTCGAAGGTGAGTTGGCTGCCGAGCTTGAGCCCCAAGGTCTGCGCCCACCCCTCCTCCACCGAGATCTCTTGAACCTCGCTTCCGGCCTGCCACCACCGCCCGGCAATCAGATCCTCCCGCAGGTCGGGGGCGTCGAGCCAAGTCAGGTTGGTCTCCCGCTCGGCCATGCGCTGCGCTCGATCGGAAGAAAAGCTCTGGGCATCGATCGGCTGGCCGTCGATGGCGGTGAGCCGCGCCCGCACCACCGGGCGCAGATCGGGATCCACCACCCCTTCGCGGCGCAGCAGGGCAGAGATTCCCGCGACCTGATCGGGCTGCGCGTCGACCAGAAAGCGGTCGGGGGCGTTGGGGGGGACCTGGGCCTCCAGATGGCGGACCAGATCGGCCCGGGTCAGGGTCAGCACCAGCACCGCCATCAATCCCAACGCCAGGCAGGCGACCGCCAGCACCGGACCGCTCCCCCCCCGCACCAGACTGCCCACCGCATGGGCGGTCCACACCCGGCGGATTGGGATGCGGGCGGCCAGATTGCGCATCAGCAAACCACCCCCGGCAAAGAAGAGGATCGCACCGCTTAAACCGGCCAGGGTTGGCCAGGCAAGCTCGGGGGATCCGGCTACCAGGGCGGTCAGCGCGGCGATCAGCAGCGTCGCAACACCGCTGGCAGCCCACACCGCCTTATCGCCTCGTTGATCGGTTGCTCCTTGGCGCAACACCTGCACCGGGGCGACCCGGCGTAGCTGGAGTAGGGGAGGAAGGGCGAAGGCGAGGGTCACGGTCAGCGCCGCCAGCACCCCCCAGAGGGCGGGAAGCAGGGTGGGTGGGGGAAGGTCGGTGGGGACCAGTCCGGCCAGCAACCAGGGAAGCGCCATTTGAATCGCATAGCCCAAGGCGGCGCCGAGCAGGCCGCCGATCAGCGCCACCCCCAGCGCCAGCCAGAGCTGCATTCCCAACACCACCGAGCCCGAGGCCCCCAGGCAGCGGAAGATGGCAGCGACCGGCACCTTGGCCCGTGCCTGACTGCCCGCCGCCACCGCCACCGCGCCGCCTGCGATGAGCAGCCCCGCCAGCGCCCCCAAACGCATAAAGTCGGCCGCCTGCTGCAAGATGCCTGCGGTCTGGCGCAGGCCATCTTTGGCGGTGGCGACATTGGCCCATTGCGGCACCTTCGGGGTGAGCGCCTGCACCAACCGGTTCGGCTCAGCACTGCGGTAGAGCAGGGTAAAACGGGCGACCGAACCGGGCTGAATCAACTTGGCGCGCTCCAAATCGGCCAGATTCATCAGCACCCGGGGTCCGAGGGCGAAGGCATCGGCAACCCGATCGGGCTCCTCGACCAGCACCCCCCCGACCTTCAAGGTCGCCCAGCCCACCTCGATGGGGTCGCCAACCGCAATACCCAGGTTATCGAGCAGCGCCCGCTGCACCCAGACCTGTCCTGAGGGGGGGATTGTGGGATCGCTGATGGCTTCCGCCCCGGCGACCGTCACCTTGCCGAGCAGGGGGTAGCCCTCCCCCGCCGCCTTGAGTTCGACCAGACGCAGACGGTCACCCGCCACCGCCATGGTGCGCAGTTCAACCACCGTGGTTTGGGGATGGAGTGCAGGCGGGAGGCTCTGCGCCAGGGGGCGCAGGTCGCGCCCCGCAGAGATGCGCACGTCGCCCCCCAGCAGTTGGGCCGAGCGCTGTTGCAGCGCCAGATCGACCCGCTCGGCAAACCCAGCCACGGCGGTTAGCGCCGCTACCCCCACCGTCACGGCGAGCATCATCACCCGCAAAGAGCGGCCGGGGCGGCGCAGTTCGCGCAGGGTTAATTTGAGGGGAAGGGGGAGGTTCATGGGGCCGTCCAAGGGGTGGTTTGCCCCCCCAAAAGGGGGTTAAAGATCGTGAAACCCTTGGGGAATCGTCTCTTTTTGCGTAGGTTTGGTCGGGATGTGCCTCTCGATCTCGATGGGGTCGCCCTGTTTGCGCACCACCTGCAAGATCTTGTCGACCGGAACGATTACCTCGCCGGTGTCGTATTCGTCGGCGTAATCCTTGTAGTGATCGCTCTCCTCCTCGTAGTAGCGGCAGTTCTCGACTTTGACGAAGCGGAAGTTCAGTCGCATGCCGGTCAGTTCGTCGTAGACCGACCGCTCCATCTGACCGGTGATGTAGCCGCTGTCGCTGCCCAATCCGGCAACCTCGACCTCGACCCAAATTTTCTCACCCGCCCAGGCGGTGGGAAGCAGGAACAGGGTCGCCAACCCCCACACCAGCCGCATCATCGTTTTGTTCATCTGGCCTCCTCGGCAGGTTCATCCCCGCCGCCGTTGCTTGTGTTCATGATCCAGAAGCTGTTTCCCACCCTAAGGAGACGCTGATTAAAGGCTCCCGCCTTTTTCAGCAGGGCTTCGGCGACTTAGGTCGCCTCCTACGACGGCGCTATTTTGGCAACCCATCCCTGGATCGCTCGGAAGCGCTATTCAATCAGCGCTTCCCTAAATCAAATCCTCTTCCCGTGCGGCAATGATCTGCACCAGCCGCTCCATCCGGGCGGTCAGTCGACCCCGTTTGGCCTCGGCCTCCACTTTTTCGTCCCCCTCCATCGATTTGAGCGCATCCTGCAGCGCCTCGATTTGCTCTTTGAGGGCATCGAGGCGCAGCTTGAGCCGCTCCACCGACTCGGCCTCCTCCGCCTTGTCGAAGATCATCGCCTCGAATCTGCCGGAGTTTTCCTCCTCGACCCCGTTCACCCGCCGGGGGATGAAGCGCCGTTCGGGGGTGATGGCCCGGGTATTCATAAAGGTGGGGGAGACGATCTCGACCCCCCCCTCATGCAGGGCATCGAGCATCTGAGTCCGCAACCGGGAGCGGGCCGAGAGCAGCCCCTTGATTTCGGTCAGCACCCCAGCCACCCGGTAGATCACCGAAAAATCGCCCAGCTCGATGACCTGAACGAAGGGCTCTTGCAGATCGGCCTGCTCGGCGGCTTGCAACAGCAGCGCCTCAATCCGGGCATGGGGGATGTCGTAGCCCAGCGACACCGTGGCCGACATAACCGTCCCCGAGGTGCGGATGACACTCACAGGATTGGTGGCCAACAAGATGTTGGGCAGGGTGGTCAGATCGCGGTCCTCGGTCTGGATCTCAACGTGAAACAGACCCCGTTCCGAAACCCGGCCGAAGTGCTCCCCCACCTTAATGAAGTCACCCATGCGAAAACCCCGCACCGCCCGCAACATCAACCCCGCCAGGGCGTTACCGATCAGGGTGGTCGAGGCCAGGGCGATGGCGGCCGAGAGGAGCAAGCCGATCAGACTCAGCAGCTGACCCCGCATGCTGTCGCCGAGGGGGAGCACCAGAATCATCATCAATAACCCAGCCAGCGAGATCGCCGAAAGGGTGAGCTGGCGTCGGGTTCGGTCGGCGCTCAGTCCATGGGTCGAGGTTTCGAACCAACGCCGGGTGAGCCAATAGGCGCCCATGATGAGGGCCAAAACCAGGGCCGAGGGGAATAATCCGGTCAGGTGTTCAACGGCCTGAGCGAGCGAGTCCATGGGGAGCTCCAGATGAACTTCTGCGTGAAATCCGATGGGCCATCCTACGCCGAGCCGGTGGAATTCCGATAGCGCGACCATCCGTTTGACACCCAACCCAACCTCGGGAAGATGGAATTGGCCTTTTGTACGCAGGATTTCGTCGTCACCCCCGCAAAGGAAATGGACCATGACCGCCGATGCCCAAGCCGTTGATCTCCCGCCCGCCATCACCCCCGGGCCGACCCCCGACACCCCCACCCGCGACCCGATCGATCCCATGACCCTGGCCAAGCAGGCGCCGGGGGTGATCCTGAGCCTGCTCGGGTGGTGGGGGGGGATCGCCCAAGGGCAGGGGGGGTGGATCCTCAACCTGATCTTCCTTGCCGGATTGGGGCTGCTGCTCTACCGGCTCACCCTGGTTGGAGCGCTGCTGCAAGGAGGCGGAGCGCCGATTCCCCGGCTTTGGTTCAGCCTGCTGCTCCCCTTCACCCCCTTCGCCCCACCCCCCAACGCCACGATCCCACCCACCCCGCCGAGCCGGTGGACTTGGCTGCACACCCCCTATCTGGCGCTGGGCCTCATGGCGCTGGGGGCGGCCCTGTGGCTGGGATGGTCGGGGGGGCTCTCGACCTGGCTGGGACATGCCTTTCTCGATCAATGGGATGCCCAGGCGCGCCAATACCTACACGACGGTCGCAATACCGCGTTGGCGATCTTGGCGGTTGGGGAGCTGCTGCACGGCCTGCTGTCGGTGATTGAACACTTCACCCTCACCGTGGCCCCAATGGGGATGGGGGTCGATATCTCGCTCGGTCAGGTGGTCGCCCCCATCGACGAGGTGTTGGTCCGCTTCAACGACATCATGCTCGCCGCCACCGCCTCGTTGTGGATTCAGCAGATCTTGCTGGCGCTGGCTTTGGAGGGGCTCTTTGCGGTGGTGTTGCCGGTGGCGGCGGGGGTGTGGCTGGTCTCCCTCTTCCCCTCGGCATCGAGCCTGTTCTTGCGCCAGTTGGCGATGAAGATGGTGATGGTGACGTTGTTTGTGCGGCTGGCGATCCCCGCCATCGCCCAGGTCGGGATGCTGGCCGACCACTACGTCTTGGTGCCGCAACAAGATCTGACCACCTCGACCATCACCACCCTGGCCCGGCAGGTCGATCAAGGATCGATGCAATTCGCCGAAGAGCTCAGCCACATGGACGAAACAAAGCCGCCCCAACCCAGGACGAAGGGGTGTGGTCGACCATCAGCCATTGGTGGGTCAAAAAACGGGATGCGGCGACCAGCAAGGTGCTCCAAGCCAAAGACATCGCGGCGGCCCAGATCGACCACGCCATCGCCAACACCAAAACGGCGGCCCAATCGCTCCAAGAGCGGCTCGACACCGCCTCGGCTTCGCTGAGCAAAGCGGCCTCGGCCTTCAGTCCCACCCACTTTTTCGATTGGGCCAAGAACAAGAAAAAAGAGCTGTGGCATCGGGTTCAAACCCAATACACCGACCTCAAGCTCAAGATGGAGCAGATCAAGCAGCGGGTGCTGCACCTGATCGCCATCACCTTAATCCAGGTGATCGTGCTGCCGCTGCTCACCCTGTGGCTGATGAAGGTGCTCTTCGCCTGGGTGGCGGGGCCTGAGCAATACGCCCGCTTCGAAGAGGGGTTGCTGCGGCGCAAGCAAGAGGTAGATCGGATGCGGAATCAGTTGTGGGGAGGGGGCGCAAACAAAGTGGGGGCTACAGGGTGATCGCGCTACGTCAAACGAATCCAAATTCGGACATTTTTCAGGACAAAATAGCGGACTTAGTCAATCTAAGTATTTGTCGCGATTAACAGATTGGCCCTATATTGACCGGACATCCATTGGGACAAAACCGAGGTTTTTTGCATGGCTGAGTTTTTCCGTCGGGTCGATACCCAGCGCTTCGGCCCCTTCGATCTACAGCTGGGGGTCGATGCCGCCGCCCTTGAAACCTTGCTGTTGCGGGTCGAAGACGCCCACGCCCGCTTTCGCAGCTCCCCCCTGGCCCAAGTGGCCACCCGCTTGGAGCGCGAGGTGGTCGTCAGCAGCATCTTCGGCACCAACAGCATTGAAGGGGCGGCTCTGAGCGAGGCGGAGACGGAGCAGGCCCTTTTGCTGGACCCCGAGCAAATCCAGGGGATCGAACAGCGGCGGGCGCTGAATCTCAAAGCCGCCTATACCTACGCCCAAGAACAGGCGGCGCAACCGACATGGCAACCCGATGCCGCCTTTGTTGGCCATGTTCACGCCCTCATCACCGACCAACTCCCCCACGAACACAATCGCCCAGGCCTACTGCGTAACAATCCCAAGGAGGTTGCGACCTATGTGGGGGATGCCACGCATGGGGGACGCTACAAGCCCCCTCAATACGGCGGCGACGTTCGGCTTCTGCTCGATGCCTTGATGGTTTGGCAACGGGAACTGGCCGAGGCGGGGGTTTCGGTACTGCTGCGCGCCCCCCTCACCCACCTCTATTTCGAGTTGATTCACCCCTTCTGGGACGGCAACGGTCGGGTGGGGCGGGTGTTGGAGGCGACCTTGCTGCATACGGCGGGCTACCGCTACGCCCCCTTTGCTCAAGCCCGCTACTACTACGATCAAATCGACCGTTATTTCGCCCTGTTCAACCAATGTCGCAAACAATCGGCTGCCAAGAATCCGGCCCCCAACACCCCCTTCGTCCATTTTTTTTTAGAGGGGATGCTCGTCGGCATCAATGCCCTGCATGACCGGGTCAATCGCCTGATCCATGTGCTGCTTTTCGAAAACGATCTCAAAAGGCTACGTGACGACAAAACCCTCAATGCCCGGCAGTACGCGATTGCCACCCAAGTTTTGGAGGCCGGAGCCCCCATTCCCCTGGGGGAGTTGCGGAAAAAACCTTGGTATTTGGCCCTCTACCCCAAACTGACCGACAAAACCAAACAACGCGACCTGGGACAGCTAAGGGGGCTGGGGCTGATCGTCGTGGCCGCCGATAACCGGGTGTGGCCCGGCTGCTTCAACCCCGAATAGCCCCGACCCCCCCTATTCCACCACCCGCACCGGGAACGGCTTGCTCGCCTCCCCCGCATAGAGGCTGCGGTGGGGGAAGGGGATCTCAATCCCGGCGGCGTCGAAGGCGATCTTGATCTCTTGGTAGATGGTGTTGCGCAGGTCGAGGTACCGCTCCCGGGTGGCCCAAACCGAAAACTGAATGTCGAGGGAGGAGTCGCCGAATCCCTGAAAGATGTAGAGCGGTTTGGGCTCCTCAAGACACAGGGGATTGCGCTGCGCAACCTGCTCCAAAATCGCCCGCACCTTGTCTAGATCCTCTTTATAGGCGACCCCCACCTTCACATCGAGGCGGCGGATCGGGAACTGGGTCAGGTTGGTCACCTCGCTCTTGATCAAGGTCTCGTTGGGAATGCGCACGTAAAGGTTGTCGAAGGTGCGCAATTTGACCGAGAGCAGGTCGATGGCCAGCACCTCGCCGGTGGTCTCCCCCACTTTAATGACATCCCCCACCCCGAAGGGCTTTTCCCCCAGCAAAAACAGGCCGCTGATGAGGTTTGAGGCCGAGGTCTGGGAGGCAAAACCGATGGCGACCGTCAAGATCCCCGCCGCCCCCAGCAGCACGTCAAGGCTGAACCCCAGCTCCCGCAACGCCGAGATCAGGAACAGCAGCAGCACCAGGTAATAGCTGCCCTTGCGCAGCAACATGGCGTGGTGGGTGGTGAATTTCTTGCCGAACGCACGGTCGAGGGTGGCGCTCACCCCGCGGGCAATCAGCCACCCAGACACGATCAGCAACGCCGCCCGCATCATGGTCATCGCCTGCTCGCCTTGCAGGGCGGCGGCGAGTTCTTGCCAGAATTCCATGGTTGCCTCCTACCCAAATAGGGCCGAAAAAGCTCGGGCCAGAATCCGATGTCCCGCCTCATGCCGTGGAGGAGCGACGCGCTCGGCCTGCCCCGCATGTTGGGGGGGGCCCTTGCCGATGTGCAGGCTGGCCATATCACCGTCCCCCTCCCGCACCAGGGTCAGCCCCTCACTCCATAGCCGTCCCTGCTGGTCGGCAAAAAGCGACAGCAACGGTACCGGCAGGTTGATCCGCTCCAGCAGCATCTCCTGCCTGGATTCGTTGCGTACCAAGGTGGGGATGGTGGCCCGCTCGGGGGGGTGGGGGGGTGGGTCGAGGGCCAGGGTCGCCCGGGTTCGCCCGGCGTAGCAAACCTCCCCCTCCAGGGTCGAGGGGCCGAACCAGGTGTCGGAGGGGCGGACGATGGGCAGATCTTTGAGCAAGCGGCCCTCCTCCCCGACCTCAAACGCGACCCACAGCGGCGAGCTAATGAAAACGACCACCTGCTCCCCCGCCGGGATGTGCAACGGCGTAATGGGGCGGCTGACCACGGGTCGGTCGGCCAAACGGGGGCGCAGGGTTAAACGCTTGGGGGTATGAGAAAAGACAAACCGCTCAAGGTTGGCCTCGGTTTCACTGCCATGATCGACGACTGCAAGCTCGGCCTTTGCGACCCCATCCTCAAAGGTGTCGTCCCGATTCCAGGCGATGCGCCACTCGTGGGGGTTGCGTTGAGCGGTCAGATCAAGGGGGCCGATGCGTAGGTGTAGATGCCCCCCCTCGGGCACGGCATGACTTCCCCACCAGCGCGCCGCGACGGGTAAGGGGTGGTCGGGTGGCACCACCACCTCCTGGGGCGACGCCTCGCTGGGTTCGAGAGGGGATGCGGGCTTCTCGGACTCGCTCCAGCGGTTCCACCAATGGGGGGGCTTTGGGGTCGGGCTCATGGTTGGCCTCCTTTGCGGGTCACCTTGAGGGTGGCAAGGGTGGCAGAAGGTTTCAAGGGGGAGGGTTGCCTCCCCTATCGAGCAAACGTTCAAGTAGGGGGGCGATCAGGGTCAACCCAAGACGACTCAGGTGGTTGTCATCGCGGTAGAGAGGCTCCCCCCCTTGTTCAACCGGACAGATCTCGCCGGGGCAGAGGAGCGGCGTCGGATCGACAAGGTGGACCGGGAAACGGCTCGACAACGTCTGCAACCCTTGAAAGAGCGGCTCCTGTCGCTCCAGATGTTCGAAATGGGTGGGGCCTGAGGGTAGGTCGCCGCCCCAGCTCTCGGCCCGGGCCATCAACCGGGGCACATCGAAGCCGGGATCGGGATTGTCGGCCAGCCAGATGACCTCGGCGCCGTGCTCGGTGAAAAACCTTGCGGTCTGCTCCAGCCCATTCTGAAAGAGGCGGGGGTTGTCGGCGGTGTCGGCGCCCGGCACCAAAGGGCTGGGGCGCAGGGGGGCTTCCCGGTAACGGGTCGGTTCTGTGTAAAAACCCCAATGGGCGGTTAGAACCACCCTCTGGATGGAGGGGGTGGCTCTGATCCAATCGGCCACCTTTCGGTTGAAAGCCAAACATCTAGCCCCGTCGCTACCTTCGCTGGATCCGGTCCCCAACAGGGGGGCACACCCCGACATCTCCAGAATGGTGAGGCCATGGATGAGGGGATCGGGCAAAGCCTCGAAGGGAGCCAGAAGATTGCCCGCGTGGGAGTCGCCCCACACCACGATACGTGGAGGCTCCTCCTCCCCACCGAAGGCGATACGGCTCCCGGCGCCGAAGGCTTCGTACTTGAACTTGGGGGCGGGAGAGCTCTGCTGGCGATGCTTCGCCCCCCAAAAAGCCCTGGCTTCGGGAAAAAGCTTCCGTACATAACCCCTCCACGGCGTTGGCGGCAGGGCCTCGTGTTGCAGGTCGATCACCCGCTGGGTCACCCGTTGGGGGAATCCCCCCCCCACCTCGACCGAAACGGCAACCGCTACCAGCAAAGCTGCCGCCCCTGCGGCGAAGCCCAGCAGGACGCGGCGGGTTAGCACGCCGCTCTTGCCCCGGAAGGGGCGCTCGACCCAGCGCCAGGTCGCGGCGGCTAACACAAACGCGGCGACCAGGATCGCCGCCTGCTGCCCCACCCCCGGCGGTTGCAGGGTGACGTAGCGGGTGAAGACAAGCAGGGGCCAGTGCCACAAATACAGGGAATAGGAGATCAGGCCAACGAAAACCAGGGGGCGCCACGACAGCGCCCGACCACCCCGATACCCCCCCCCGCCCCGGCGTGAAGGATCAACCCCGCCCCCACCACCGGAACGAGCGCCCGCCAACCGGGAAAGGGGGTCAGATCGTCGAGCAAAAAGACCGAACCGAGAATGAGCACAAGCCCCACGCCCCCGACCCAATCGCGCTGGGTTTTGCCTTCCAAGGCTGGGAGCGCACCCAGCGCCAACAATGCTCCAACCAAAAACTCCCAGGCCCGGAACACCGGCAGATAGAAGGCCCCCTTGGGCCACCCCCCCACCACCCACATCCCCAAGCCGAAACTGGCCAGCGCCAAGATCCCCAACCCAAATCGCACCCCCCCCTTGGCGTAGCGTAGAAGCAACCATAACAGGAGGGGAAAAACCAAATAGAACTGCTCTTCGAGCGACAGCGACCAGATGTGCAGCAGCGGCTTGGTCAGACTGGGGCCAGCGAAATAGCCGAATCCCTCCAAGAACCGAATGTTGACCAACCCCAAAGCAGACGCCGCCAGGGAGCGCCCGAATTCGATCAGGTCGTAGGGAAGCAGCAACACCGAGGCGGCAACGGCGCTGACGATAAGGACCAAAATCAGCGCTGGGACGATGCGTCGCACCCGCCGCTCGAAAAAGGCCGGAAATGAAAACCGCCCCTCGACCATCTCGCGGTGGATGATCGCGGTAATCAAATAGCCCGAGATGACGAAGAAGATGTCGACCCCGACAAAGCCCCCCCCGAACCCCGCGACCCCCAGGTGAAACAGCATCACCGGCAGGATCGCCAAGGCCCGCAGGCCGTCGATGTCGGGGCGGTGGGGGAAAGGAGCGGTCATGGACAAGCTCTACCGCGCCACCCCCTTCGCCGTCGAATAGACATGCTTGTAGGCCTGATCGGGGTGGATCTGCTTCCAGGCGTCGGTCACCGCCAGCGCCGCCTCGGCGAACCCCGCCAAAATCAGCTTGAGTTTGCCGGGGTAGCTGGCCATATCGCCAATGACGTAAAGCAAGGGTTGATCGGTCGCCATGGTGGTGGGGTGGACGTCGATCCCCCCCTTCCCCGCACCGATCCCCCACCCCTCGATGGGGCCGAGGCTCTTTTCAAACCCGAGCATGGGAATCAAGGCGTCGGCCTCGATGGCGACCCGCTCCTTGGGGTTCCCGATCATCACCGTCAAAACGTCACAGCAACCTTCGAGCGCCTTGATCTCGAAGGGGGTATGAATCTGCACCTTTCCCTCGGCGGCGAGCCGCTCCATTTTGCCGATGGAGGCGGGGTGGGCGGCGAAGCTGGCGCGGCGGTGGACCACGTGGGTCTGCGCCGCAATGCCCGAGAGCATCACCGTCCAATCGACCGCCGAATCGCCCCCCCCAAGAATCACCACCCGTTTGCCCTCGAACGAGGTGGGATCGGCGATGCGGTAGTGCACCGCCCCCCCCTCCTCGAAGGCGGCCAGCCCCTCGACCACCGGACGGCGGGGCGAAAAGGCCCCTACCCCGGCGGCGATGACGACTGCGCGGGCATGCACCAGGGTGGTGCCGTTGCCGACCCGCCAGAGCCGATCTTCCCCCCGCTCCAACCGTTCAACCTGCTGCCCCAGGCACCACAGGGGATTGAAGGGACGTACCTGCTCCACCAGCCGGGCTGCCAGCTCCTTGGCCAGGATCGAGGGGAACCCAGGGATGTCGTAGATCGGCTTTTCGGGGTAGAGCGCCGTGAGCTGACCGCCGGGACGGGGCAGGGCGTCGAAGATGGCGGCGCTCATTTCGTGCAGCCCCGCCTCGAAGGCGGCAAATAGGCCGCTGGGTCCGGCGCCGATGATGGCCAGATCGACCGTGGTTTCTTGGCAAGGGCTTGAAGAGGCAAGGTCCGTCATGGCAACTCCTGAACAATCACGGTTTTGGATCAATGGGGATTGCAAACCACAACAAGATAACCTGGGGCGGGGGTGATCGGGTGGGATCGGGGCAAACCCAGCCGCCCCCCTACCGCGTCACGTCGGGCAGGTTGGCCCCCCCCGGTCAGACGATGGGGAGGGCGCATTGCTTCCAGCGGAGGAAGGGACACCGGGCGGCACGCCGGGGCGAGAATCGCGGGGTGGTTCCTGTTCATGGGCACCTCGAAAACCCTTCGAGGTTGCGCCGCCCCCCCAGGGAGCGCTGATTGAATCGCCGCTTCCTGGAGGAAACGCTAAAAAAGGCCTCCTGCCTTTTTCAACGGCGCTTCGGCGACGGGGTCGCCTCCTACGACAGTGGCCATTTTGGCGGCCGTCCTTGGGCTGCTCGCAAGCGCTTCATAAATCAGCGCTCCTTAGCCTACGAAAGGCTCGCGCACCGGCACCCCGTGGGCCGCCAGGTATTTCTTGGCCTCGGGGATCGTGTGCTGCCTAAAGTGAAAGATCGAGGCGGCCAATACTGCGTCGGCTCCCCCCTCGATCAATCCCTCGCGCAGGTGCTCCAGCCCCCCGACCCCCCCCGAGGCGATCACCGGCACCCCGACGTGGTCGACCACGGCGCGGGTCAGGGCTATGTCGTAACCGGCGCGGGTGCCGTCCCGGTCCATCGAGGTGAGCAGGATCTCCCCCGCCCCCAGGTCGGCCATGCGGGCGCACCAGGCGACCGCGTCGATGCCGGTGGGGGTGCGCCCGCCGTGGATGTAGACCTCCCAGCCGTTGCCGTCGGCTTTTCGTTTGGCATCGACCGCCACCACGATGCACTGCGCCCCGAAGGCCTGGGCGCCTCGGTAGACCAGGTCGGGATTGTTCACCGCAGCGGTGTTGATCCCGACCTTGTCGGCCCCGGCCCGCAACAGCTCGCGGATGTCCTCCACCGAGCGGACCCCTCCCCCCACGGTCAGCGGCATGAAGACCTGCTCGGCGGTGCGGGTGACCACGTCGAGCAGGGTGCCGCGCCGCTCATGGCTGGCGGTGATGTCGAGAAAGGTGAGCTCGTCGGCCCCCTCCAGGTCGTAGCGCTTGGCCGCTTCGACCGGATCACCGGCGTCGATCAACCCCTCGAACTGGACCCCTTTAACCACCCGTCCGTCTTTGACGTCGAGGCAGGGAATGATCCGTTTCTTGAGCATGGTGGCCTTTCGGTGTGTTCTGGGAGGGATGTTGGAGTGATTTCCCTGGAACGGCTCGTCCCTCGACAGGCTCGGGATGAGCGGAGGTTAAAAACCCCGCTCACCCTGAGTCCCACGAAGAGCCTTACCCCTTGGTCAGCGCAATCGCCTGGGCCAAATCGACCTTACCTTCGTAAATCGCCTTACCGACGATCACCCCTTCGATCCCCTCGTCGGCGACCGCCAGCAGCGCCCTGATGTCGTCGAGGCAGGAGACCCCCCCCGAGGCGATCACCGGAATGGTGAGGGCGCGTGCCATCTCGACGATCTGCTCGATGTTCGGCCCTTGCAGCATGCCGTCACGGGCGATGTCGGTGTAGATGATGGCGGCGGCGTCCATGTCCTCCATGTGGCGGGCCAGGTCGATCGCCTTGGTTTTGGTGACATCCTTCCAGCCGTTGATCGCCACCATGCCGTTCATGGCGTCGATGCCGACGATGATCTTGCCGGGGTAGGCGGTGGTCGCCTCGCGCACGATCTGGGGCCGCTTCTGGGCCACGGTGCCGAGGATGAGCTGATCGACCCCCGCCTCGATCCAAGCGTCGACCCCGTCCATGTCACGGATCCCCCCCCCGAGCTCGATGACGCCAGGGTAGGCGGCCCGGATGGCGGCAACCGCCTGGGGGTTGAGCGACTTGCCCTTGAAGGCGCCGTCCAGATCGACCACATGGAGCTTGTCGGCACCGGCAGCGGCGAAGCGACGGGCGGGGGCCGCCGGGTCGTCGTCGTAGACGGTGTCTTGCTCCATTCGGCCTTGCACCAGGCGTACACAACGCCCTGCTTTAAGGTCGATGGCGGGGATGATCTGCATGGTGTTCAAGCCTCCTCGGCAAGGGGGGTTGGGGTAACAACATCAAGGGTTGGGGTAACAACATCGAAAACGGGGGTGATCCCCTTCTTACGCATGGTGGTTTCGAGCCACAACTCGTGGGCCTGCTCCTCGTCCGGGGTCGGCTGCCGAACCAAATCGTTGCCTTTAACCCGGACAATCACCCGCTTGCTTTCATCCTCTAGGCCATCGGCGACGTAATCGGCAAACAGGATCGCCCGTTTGCGCCGCCCGATCAGGTGCAAAAACACCTCGGCGAGCAACTCTGAGTCGAGCAGCGCCCCGTGCTGGGTGCGGCGGGAGCGGTCGACCTCGAAGCGGTCGCACAGGGCGTCCAAGGTGTTGGATCGGGTCGGGAATTTCTTGCGGGCCAGCAGCAGGGTATCGATCACCCGCAGCCCCTCGGAAAACGGGGGGCGGTTCAAAAACCGGGTGAATTCATGATCGAGAAAGCCGACGTCGAAGGCGGCGTTGTGAATCACCAAGGGGCTGTCGCCGATGAAGGCGAGCAGCTCGTCGGCCACCTTGTCGATCTTCGGCTCGTTCCTCACATCGTCGTCGGTGATGCCATGGACGTTGGTCGAGGCGGGGGGGATGGGGCGACCGGGGTTGATGAGACGGCGAAAGTTAACCCCGGTGACCTTGTTGCCGATCACCTCGACCGCGCCGATCTCGATCACCCGATCCCCCTGGTCGTAACGTAGACCGGTGGTTTCGGTGTCGAGGGCGACCACCCGTTCGGGGATCTCTTCTTCCAGATCGATTTCGGACATGGTTTTTTAGTGGTCTGCGATCACGTAACCGATAAAACCGACATAACAGAGCAGCGGAAAGAGCAGCACCACCGGGGTCAACACCCGCTGATTGATGAAGAGCCACGCCGCCGCCGCCAAGGTCAACCCGGCGGCGACCAGTACATCGGTGGTCGCCTGCCAGCCGGTCAAGGCGATGCCGATGGCGGGAAGCAGCGAACCCTGAAAGACCATGGCGCCGCTGATGTTGCCAAAGGCGAGCGTATCTTTGCCGCGCCGGACCCACAGCACCGAATTGACCTTCTCGGGCAGCTCGGTGGCAATGGGGATGATGAGCAGGGAGAGGATCAGCGGCGACATGCCGATCACCCCGCTCAACCCCGAAACCCCGTCGACGAAGAGGTGGGCCCCGGCGAGCAACCCACCCAGCGCCACCAGCAGTTGCAACCCGGTCACCAGATTGCCGTCCCCCAACCCCAGCTTCGAGGCCATCAAGGGGTGCTCCGCCTCGGTCTCGTGCCCCATCTCGACCAACTGCGCCGAGGCAGCAAAGGTCTGCACCAGATAGACGACGTAGAGCACCGGCAACGCAAAAGCAACCGCCCAGCGCAGCGGATTGCCCGGCTCCAACAACGAAGCGCCCACCGCAGGGACAAAGGCTAAAAAGAAGAAGATCAGATCGCGGCGCAAGCCGGTCGGTTCGGGGTGAAAATCGCCCCGCCAACCCCGGCTCTTGTAGGTCGCCAGCGCCAACAACCCCAGGGCAACGGTCGCCAACATGAAGGGGGCGCCCAAAATGGCGCCGATGCCGATCGCCTCGTTGACCTCTGCGGCGGCCCCCCCCGCCAAAATCGCGTAGAGGGGGACGATGGTTTCGGGCATGGCGGTGCCGACGGCGGCAAAAACCGACCCGGTCACCCCCTCGGAAAGCCCCATCCGGTCGCCCATATGTTCGAGCGCGTTGGTGAAGAGTTCGGCCATCGCCAAAATCAGCACCAGGGCCGCCAGCAGCAGCCCAACATCCCCCATCACTTCCGACGTCATGATTGATTGCTCCCCAACAGCTCGATGCGTAAACGTTTTTTTCCCCCCAGGGTGGTTTCGGCCTGAATTCGCACCGGGGTGGCAACCTCGCGCCCCGCCTCCCCCTTGATGGGCAGCTGTGTCTCCAGCCAGTCGGAGGAACCCAGCAACACCGTCGCCGCCTGCCACAAGGTGGCGGGAATCGTCTTTTCGATGCTGGAGGGGAGCCCCTTCCAACCGAGCAGCCCCCGGGCCGCCTGATTGGCGTCGATCACCGCCCCACCCCGCCACTCGACCCACAGCGCGGGATGGCCCACCGCATCGGGGGCCAGGGTGGCACCGTTGCCGATCTGGGCGCCGAAAACCAACCCGAGCAGATGGGAGAGGTTGAACATCCCCTTGAGCCGCCCCAGGTCGTCGATCACCGCCAGGCGACGGTGGCCGCTGCCCAGGAATTGATCGAGCGCCGCCTTAACCGGCTCGGTGTCGTGAATCTGCGTAACCGGCTGGGACATGATCGCTTGGGCAGGCACATTAAGGTGTCCCTGTTTGGCCAGCAGCCGGACCAAATCCCGCTCGGTCACCAACCCATGAGGGCGCCCCTGGGCGTCGACCATGAAGACGCAGCCGCTGCGCAGTCGCAGCAGGTCGCCCAGCAGATCGCGGCACGTGGCGTCGAGGGGAGCGGTGGCGATGTCGGTGCGCATCAGGCTGGCGACCCGCTCTTTGTCGATCAGGTGGTTGCCCGCAAACTCGCCGAACAGCTCCTTTTCGGTGATGCCGCCGACCAGGTAGCCGTCCCGGTCGATGACCGGAAAACGGCGTAGCCGCCGGGTGGTGTACTGGTGCACCACCTCGGCCAGGGAGTCGTCGACCGTCACCACCTTGGGGGTGGGGAGGTCGAGGTCGGCCAAACGGGTGGTGGCCAGATCACTCCCCTTGGCGTAGAGGCCAAGCAAATCGTAATCGACGATCAACCCCACCGGGCGTTGGTTGTCGACCACCACCGCCATGCCGATGCGGGTTCCGGCGATCTCTTGAATCACCGAGGCCAGCGTCGCCTCGCGGGTGACCGAGGTCAGTCGGCTGTCCATCACCTCGTAGACCTGCTTGTGGTTCATCAATGGACTGCTCCGCTTAAGTTCAAGAGGGATCGCGAGGGGTCAACCCCGGCCCATCCCCAAAAAGTTGTGGATCAACCGCTGCCCCGCCCCCTGGCTTTTTTCGGGGTGGAACTGCACCGCCATGACGTTATCGCGGGCCAGCGCCGCACAATAAGGGCCGGTGTAGTCGCAGGTGGCGATGACGTCGGCGGCATCGGTGGGGCGGCAATAAAAGGAGTGCACGAAGTAAAAATCGGTCCCCGAGGGGATCCCGGCAAACAGGGGATGCCCCTTCCCCTGCCAGTGGATCGAATTCCAGCCCATGTGGGGGATTTTCAGCAGGGTCGACTCGTCAGGCAGCTCGTTCACCGGGAAGGGAAGCACCTCGCCGGGAAGGATCCCCAGCCCCTGGGTCACCCCGAACTCAAACGAGCGCTCCAGCAACAGCTGCATCCCCAGACAGATCCCCAAAAAGGGTTTGCCGCTGGCAATGAACGCGGCGACCGGATCCTGCAACCCGGTGGCGACGAAGGTCTCCATGCAATCTTTGTAGGCCCCCACCCCCGGCAGCACCACGTGGCTCGCCCTTTTCAGTTCGTCTGCGGTTTTGGCCAGGTGGACCGTCGCTCCGGCCGCCTCGAAGGCGCGCACGACCGAGTGCAGGTTGCCTCGGTCGTAATCGATGACCGCCACAATCGGCTTGGAAGAACTCACTTACAGAACCCCTTTGGTGGAGGGAATGCCGTCCCCATCCAGGATCACCGCTTGCCGCAGCGCCCGCCCCAACGCCTTGAAGGCCGACTCGATGACATGGTGGTTGTTGTGCCCCTGGATCGAATCGAGGTGCAGGGTCAGGCGGCCATGGTTGACCAACCCTTGAAAAAATTCGTGAAAGACCTCGATGTCGCGCCCCCCCAACACCGGGGAGGGGAAGTCGAGGCGATTGAACAAACCAGGACGGCCCGACAGGTCGATCACCACCCGGGTGAGCGCCTCGTCGAGCGGCACCGTTGCCTCACCGTAGCGACCGATTCCCTTGCGCCCGGAAAGCGCCTGATCGAGCGCCTGCCCCAGAGTGATCCCCACATCCTCGGTGGTGTGGTGGGCGTCGATTTCCCAGTCACCCACTGCGGTGACGGTCAGGTCGAAGCGGCCGTGCCGGGCGATCTGATCGAGCATGTGGTCGAGGAAGGGCCAGCCGGTGGCCCTGGTTCCAGCCCCTGTGCCGTCCAGGGTCAGCTCGACCTTGATGTCGGTTTCGGCGGTTTTGCGATGGACCGATGCGGCGCGAGCGACCGTCATGGGGTGCCTCCTGAGCGATCAATGCTGGTGATGGTAGGAGCGCCGCCTCGGCGCGATGCTTTGGGGTCTCGTCCGACCATCGGTCTGGGACTGGGCAATCGCGCCGAGGGCGGCGCTCCTACACGTTTTTTAGATCCGCAGCGCCGCCGAGGCGCCGTGCGCCGTCAGCCCCTCCGACTTGGCCAACCGCTCGGCGACCGGGGCCAGGGTGCGACACCCCGCCGCCGACATTTCGATCAGGCTGGTGCGGCGCAAAAAGACCTCGCACCCCAGGGGAGACGAAAACCGCGCCGTGCCCGAGGTCGGCAGCACATGGTTGGGTCCGGCGACGTAATCGCCCAGCGCCTCGGGGGTGTGATGCCCCATGAAGATCGCCCCCGCCGCCCCGATCTTGGGCAGCAAGGCGCGGGGATCGGCCACCGCCAGCTCAAGGTGCTCGGGGGCGATGGAATGGGCGATTTCGGCGGCCCCCTCAAGATCGCGAGCGATCACCACCAAACCCCGGGTATTCCAGCTCTGCGCCGCGATGGCCGACCGGCTCAAGGTGGGCAACGCCGCCTCGACCGCCTTGATGGTCGCCTCGGCGAGGGCCCGGCTGGGGGTGATGAGGACCGACTGGGCATCCTCGTCGTGTTCCGCCTGGCTGAGCAGATCGACCGCCAGCCACTCGGGGTTGGCGCTCTCGTCGGCAATAATCAGGATCTCGCTGGGTCCGGCGACCATGTCGATGCCGACCCGGCCAAACATCTGCCTTTTCGCCGAGGCGACATAGGCGTTGCCGGGACCGACGATGACGTCGACCTGGGGCACCGTCGCGGTCCCCAATGCCAGCGCCGCAATCGCCTGGGCGCCGCCGATGCGAAAAACCCGGTCGACCCCGGCAATCGCGGCGGCGGCCAGCACCACGTCGAGCACCTCACCGCCGGGGGTGGGGACGACCATGATGATCTCGCGTACCCCGGCGACCTGGGCCGGAATCACGTTCATCAACACCGACGACGGATAGGCCGCCTTGCCCCCCGGCACGTAGACCCCGGCCCGGTCGACCGGGGCAATCCGCTGCCCCAATTTGCTGCCATCCGCCTCTTCGTATTCCCAAGATTTGGGCAGCCCGTGCTCGTGGTAGCGGCGGATCCGCTGCGCGGCCAGCTCTAGGTCGGCCCGAAGCTGGGGATCGAGCCGGAACAAGGCGGCCATGATCTCTTCGGTGGGGATCTCCAGCTCGGCGGGTGAGGCAAGCGTCATCCGGTCCCACTGGGCGGTGAAGTGAAGCAGTGCCTCGTCCCCGGCGCTGGCGACCGCGTCGATCACCTGGCGCACGGTGGCATCCACATCGCTCTGACGCCCCTCGAAGTGGGCGGTGTACTGGGCAAAACGCTCGGCGAAATCGGGGCTGTTTTGATCGAGCAAGTGGGCCATGGGGGTGTCCGTCTCTGGGGTCAGGCGGCCCGGCGAGCAATCTGCGCGCGCAGGGCTTGAATGATCGGCTCGATGCGGTTGGTCTTCAGACGCATGGCGGCCCGATTGACCACCAACCGGCTGGAGATGGCCATGATCCGCTCCACCTCTTTCAGGCCGTTTTCCCGCATGGTGGCACCGGTCGAAACCAGGTCGACGATGTGGTCGGCCAGTCCCACCAGGGGGGCAAGCTCCATCGAGCCGTAAAGCTTGATGATCTCGGCCTGGACCCCCCGCCCCTCGTAATGGGCGCGGGTGATGCGGGGGTATTTGGTGGCGACCTTGACGAAGGTGGCATCAACATCGAAAGGGATCGCCGCCGGGGTGGCGACCGCCATGTGGCACTTGCCGATCCCCAGGTCGAGCGGCTCCAACAGGTCGGCCCCCGATTCGATCAGGGTGTCGAGCCCGACAATCCCCATGTCGGCGGCGCCGAAGGCGACATAGGTGGGGACGTCGGTGGCCCGCACCACGATGTAGCGCAAATCGGGATGCTGACTGGGGACCACCAGCTTGCGCCCGATGTCGGGGTCGGCGAGGCCAAAGCCGATAGGAGCCAGGATCTCCAGCGCCTCTTCGAGGATGCGCCCTTTGGGCAGCGCCAGGGTCAGGGGTTGATTGGGCACGGCAGGTCTCAACGTTGGGTCGAAAAAACTCGAAAAAATCGAGGCGGCGAGCGGTCGGTCGGCGCCGACGTCACACAGGAGAATCGCGGCGGATGGCGGCCCCGAGGCCGGTGAATTTCTCTTCGATGCGCTCGTAGCCGCGGTCGATGTGGTAAACCCGGGAGATCGTGGTCTCACCCTCGGCGACCAGTCCGGCCAGCACCAGCGATGCCGAGGCGCGCAGATCGGTCGCCATCACCGGGGCGCCCGCCAGTTGGGATCCGGTGACCACGGCGGTGTTGCCGTCGAGCACAATATTGGCCCCCATGCGCTGGAGTTCCAAGACGTGCATGAAGCGGTTTTCGAAGATCGTTTCGGTCACCACCGAGGTCCCCTTGGCCTGGGTCGCCACCACCATCATCTGGGCCTGCATGTCGGTGGGAAAACCGGGGAAGGGCTGGGTCTGCACCCGGGTCACTTCAAGCGGACCGCTGCGCACCAGGTGAATCGCCCCGGTTTCGTCCTCCTCGATGGTCACCCCCATCTTCATCAGCTTCTGGGCCAGGGAGTCGCAATGGGCCAAACGCCCCCCCCGGATGGTGATCGCCCCCCCCACCGCCGCCACGGCGGTCATGAAGGTGCCGGTTTCGATCCGATCAGGCAGGATGGTGTGCTCCACCCCGATCAACTCGTCGACCCCCTCGATGGTGATGCAATCGCTCCCCGCCCCGTGAATCTTGGCCCCCATGCGGATGAGGAACTCGGCCAGATCGACCACCTCGGGCTCCCGTGCGGCGTTTTCGAGCACCGTCGTCCCCTTGGCGAGGACGGCGGCCATCATCAGGTTTTCGGTCCCGGTCACGGTGGGCAGGTCGAGGGTGATCCGCGCCCCCTTGAGCCGCTTAGCCTTGGCGTGGATGTAGCCGTGTTCGAGCCGAATATCAGCCCCCATCGCCTTGAGCCCCTCAAGATGCAGGTTGACCGGACGGGCGCCGATGGCGCAGCCGCCGGGCAGACTGACCACCGCCTCGCCGAAGCGCGACAGCAGCGGTCCGAGCACCATGATCGAGGCCCGCATGGTGCTAACCAGTTCGTAGGGGGCGGTGAAGTCGTGGACGAAGTCGCTGGTGATTTCGACCGAATGGGTGTCGGTCAGGGTGATCTCGCAGCCGACCTGACGCAGCAGGGTCAGGGTCGTGGAGACGTCGCGCAGATGGGGGACATTCTTCAAACGGCAGGTGCCGCGGGCGAGCAGGGTCGCGAACAGGGCGGGAAGGGCGGCGTTTTTGGCGCCGCTGATGGCGACCTCGCCGGTAAGGGGCAGGCCGCCCTGAATGACGATGCGATCCACTGAGCTTGATCCGATCGTGGCAGGTGGCGGCTTGAGGGCAGGAATACCCATGCTGCGCCGCATTTGAAAAAATGGGGTGAATCATGAAATCAACCGCCCGGCGCGGCAAGGTTCGCTGTGCTTGGAGCGGAGACGGGGTGCGGTTACCATGCGCGGCTTTTGCGGTAGCCTAATACCGCAAAGTTTGCTTTGTAAGTCTTTCAAAGCCCCGTATTTACAGGGTTTTGTGCCTTCTGAGTCGGCGTTTGTTCTACGCCGCACCCGACCTATCTACCTTGAAAGGAGCCCGTGGAGCGATGACCACGAAAGTCGCCATCAACGGTTTTGGACGTATTGGCCGCAACGCCTTCCGCATCATGTTGGGCCGCCCCAGCATCGAAGTGGTCGCCATCAACGACCTGACCGACGCCGCCACCCTGGCCCACCTGCTCAAGTACGACTCGGTCCACGGCACCCTCGACGCCGAGATTGCCTACGAGGGCTGCAACCTGATCGTCAACGGCAAGAAGATTCAGGTGCTGGCCGAACGCGATCCGGCCAACCTGCCTTGGGGCGCCCTTGGGGTCGATGTTGTGGTCGAATCGACCGGCATCTTCACCAAGCGTGAAGGGGCCTCCAAGCATCTGGCCGCCGGCGCCAAAAAGGTGGTGATTTCGGCCCCCGCCACCGATCCCGACATCACCGTGGTGATGGGGGTGAACGAGGGCGATCTGGACCGCGACAACCACAAGATCGTTTCGAATGCCTCATGCACCACCAACTGCCTGGCCCCCTTGGCCAAGGTGCTCGACGCCGAATTCGGCATCGAGCAGGGGTTGATGACCACCATCCACTCCTACACCAACGATCAACAGATCCTCGATCTGCCCCATAAAGATCTGCGCCGGGCCCGGGCTGCGGCGGTCTCGATGATCCCGACCTCCACCGGCGCCGCCAAAGCGGTCGCCCTGGTGTTGCCCCAACTCAAGGGGCGGCTCGACGGTCTGGCGGTTCGGGTTCCCACCCCCAACGTTTCGGTGGTCGACCTGACCTTCATGCCCAAGAAAAAAGCGAGCATCGCCGAGATCAACGCGGCGGTGAAGGCGGCTGCCGAAGGGCCCTTGAAGGGGATTCTCAACTACATCGAGGCACCGCTGGTTTCCTGCGATTTCAATGGCGACCCCGCCTCCAGCAGCTTCGACTCCCAGCTCACCAAGGTGACTGAGGGGGGGCTGGTTAAGGTCTTCTCGTGGTACGACAACGAGTGGGGCTACTCCAACCGGGTTGTCGATCTGATCGAGTACATGGCTGGGTAATTGGATACGCAAACCGGGCTCCTGCCCGGTTGCTTCACGCCCTGCCAAAAATGTGATTTTGGCGGGGCTTACAAAATCGAGTCGCTTCGCTCCTGATTTCGCTTCAGGGCGCCTACTTTTGGTGGCGGCCCATCCCTGGGCCGCAGGCTCCGCCGGAGAGAGAAAATGCCGTACGAAGGGTTTTCAAAGCTCACCATCAACGACGTCCCCCTCAAGGGAAAACGGGTCTTCGTCCGGGTCGACTTCAATGTGCCGCTGGACGACCACGGCAACATCACCGACGACACTCGCATCCGGGCGGCGCTGCCCACCATCAACAAGATCCTCGACGAGGGGGCGGCGGTGATCGTCGCCTCTCACTTGGGCCGCCCCAAGGGGTTCGATCCCAAGCAGTCGCTTGAGCCCGCCGCAGCCCGTTTGGGCCGCCTGCTCGGCATTGAGGTCAAGATGGCCCCCGATTGCGTCGGCCCCGAGGTCGAGGCGATGGCCAAGGCGCTCAAGCCCGGCGAGGTGATGCTGCTTGAGAACCTGCGTTTTCATGCGGGCGAATCGCGCAACGACCCCGAGTTTGCTGCCCAGCTGGCCGCTTTGGGCGAGGTCTTCGTCAACGACGCCTTTGCCACCGCCCACCGAGCCCACGCCAGCAACGTCGGCATCACCACCAACCTTCAGCCCGCCGTGGCGGGCATGTTGATGGTGCGCGAGATCCAGTATTTCGAGCGCTCCATGCTCAAGCCGATCCGCCCCCTGGCGGCGATCCTGGGCGGCGCCAAGGTTTCGTCGAAGATCGGGGTGGTCAACGCCCTGCTCGAAAAGGTCGACAAACTCTTCATCGGCGGGGCGATGTCGTTCACCTTCCTGCGGGCGATGGGGTACGAAAACCTGGGCGCCTCGATGATCGAGGAGGACTGGATCGACACCGCCCGCGAGGCAATCGCCAAGGCCAAAACGCGTGGCGTGAAGCTCTACGTGCCGGTCGACGTGGTGGCCGCCAGCCGCTACGCCGCCGACGCCGAAACCAAGGTGGTCCCCTGCGACGAGATCCCCCCCAACTGGATGGGGCTTGACGTCGGTCCCGCCACCACCCTGCTCTTTCAAGAGGCGCTGGCCGATGCCAAGACCATCGTCTGGAACGGCCCCATGGGGGTCTTCGAGATGGACGCCTTCTCGCGCGGCACCTACGCCATGGTTCATGCGGTGGCCAACGCCCACGCCCTGACCATCGTCGGCGGGGGGGACACCGATGTGGCGGTCCACCGTTCGGGGGAGCAGAGCAAGTTTTCGTACATGTCGACCGGCGGCGGCGCCTTCTTGGAACTGCTTGAAGGCAAACAGCTCCCCGGCCTGACCGCCCTGACCAATTCGGAAGGTTGATCCCATGCGCACCCCCCTGATTCTCGGCAACTGGAAGATGAACGGTCTGAAAAACGAGACCGACGCCCTGCTGCGCGAGTTGATGGTGGAGCTGCGTGGGGTGGAGTCGTCCGAGGTTGGGGTCGGGGTGATCCCCCCCTTCACCGTGCTGGAGCGGGCGCGGCAGATTTTAGAGGAGTCCCCCATCGCCGTGGGGGGTCAGGATCTTTTCTGGGCGACCGGAGCGGGCGCCTTCACCGGTGAAATCAGCGGCGGGATGCTGCGCGACATCGGCTGCCACTACGTACTGACCGGCCATTCGGAGCGGCGCGCCATTTTGGGTGAAGGGGATGAGATCGTCGCCCGCAAAACCCAGGCGGCCCTGACCTGCGGCTTGATCCCGGTGCTGTGTGTGGGTGAAAGCCTTGAGGAACGGGAATCGGGTCGGGCCGAGGCGGTGGTGCTGGAGCAACTCGACGCGGTTTTCGAGGCGCTGACCCCGATGCAGGCCAAGAAGGTGGTGGTCGCCTACGAACCGGTCTGGGCCATCGGCACCGGTCGCACCGCCTCCCCCGCCGACGCCCAGGCGATGCACCACGCCATCCGTGGCCGCATCGACCACCATGTGCCGGGGCAGGGGCGCAAAACCAAGATTCTTTACGGCGGTTCGGTGAAGTCCGACAACGCCGCGCAGTTGCTGGCCCAAGAGGACATCGACGGCGCCCTGGTCGGCGGCGCCTCTTTGAGCGCCGCCCAGTTTGCCGCCATTGTTCGCGCCGCACGAACTGGGCGCTGATTCACGCATCGAGGTTGATTGGCATCATGTTGTCTGAGTATCAAAACGAAGTGCACGCGCTCAAGATCGGCAACACCCATTTCGCCCGACTGTTTGACGAGGCCCATCAGATCGACAAAGAGATCCACCGCATCGAAATCGAGGCCGAATCGGCCTGCGACGAACGGGTGGAGGAGCTCAAAAAACAGCGTTTGCTGCTGAAGGACAACCTGCTGGCCATGATTTTGGAATACCGCAACAGCCCATCCTAAGGGGGGCCTATGGCCCCTCCCTTTTGTACGAAACGCCCAAGCCGTTCACGGCGTTTCCTTAACGTTTTCACCTGGTAGAACCAACATGGAAACCTTTTTACTCGTCCTGTTCGTCATCATCGCCTTCACCCTGGTCATCGTCGTCCTGCTGCAGCAGGGCAAGGGGGCCGACATGGGGGTTTCGTTCGGTGGTGGCGGTTCGCAAACCGTGTTTGGCGCCGCCGGATCCGGCAACTTCATGACCAAGCTGACTGGCTGGCTCGCCGCCGCCTTCATGGTCATCGCCTTGATGCTGGCCGGGATCGCCAAGGACCACCAAAAGGGGACCAGCGTGATGCAGCAGGAGGGCGGCGTCGCCACCTCCCCCATCATCCCCCCCGCCCCCACGGCGGCCGAAGATGGCGCCATGCCAACCACCCCCCCGGCGCAGTAACGGCCTGAGGTGGGCGAACATCAAAAAAGGCGGCCATCAGGCCGCCTTTTTTGATCTAAACCCAAGTCAAAGACGGCGCACGCGAACCCGCTAAGACACAAAGAGAAACAAGAAAAACCTTTTTAATTTCTTAGCAGGGCTTCGGCGACGGGGTCGCCTCCTACGAGCGACCCAGCCCTGGGCCGCTCGGAAGCGCACTAGATCGGCGCTTCCTTAGCGTTGGCTGGCAGGTTTTTGCGACCTCGCCCCACGCTGTCGCAGCACCCACCAGGCCGCCACCGCCGCCAGAATCATCGCCCCCTGCGCCCCCAGGGTTTGCAGGGAGGGGAAGATCCCGAGCACATCGACGCGGATGAACGCGACCGGGGTCAGGTCGATCCAGCCCGCCTCTTGCAGGCTCTTGATCCCCTGACCCGACAGGATGATCGCCAGCGCGTAGAGCAGCCCCGAACTGATCTGGAAAAAGCTGCGGATTGGAATGCGCAGCCCCAGCCGCGACATCCCCCACACCAGCCCCACCAAAATTGCCACCCCGAGAGCGATGCCGCTTAGGATTGACTGGTGCAGCGCCTCCTCACCTTGCACCCAAAGCGCCTGGAAGAAGAGCACCGTCTCTAGGATTTCGCGGTAGACCGCGATGAAGGCGATGAAGGTCATCGTCCACAAGGAACCCTGCGACAGAGCCGAGTCGATCTTGCCTTGCAGGTATTTCTGCCAGCGGGCGACCTCGGTTTTGGTAATCAACCAGTAGCTCACATAAAAGAGAATCGCCATTGCCAGCAGAGCGGCGACCCCCTCGATCACCTCGCGCTGGGCGCCGCTGACCGCCACCGCCTCGCGGGTCAGCCACCAGGTCAGCCCCCCCAGCAGCAGCGCCAACACCCAGCCACCGTGCAACCAAGGCAGCGCCCGGCGTTGCCCCGAGCGGACCAGCAGGGTCGCCAGCGCCCCCACCACCAGCACCGCCTCCAGCCCCTCACGCAGCAAGATGAACAGCGCACTGAGCAGCCCGGCGGTGGGCGAGATCGTCTCTTGCCCCAGGGCGCGGTCGGCGGCCTCTAAATCCTCTTTAAGCTGCGCCGCCATGGGCTGCAATTGCGCCACCGTAGCGCCCCCATCCAGGGCGGCCCTGAAACCGAGCATCCCGGTTTCGATGCGAATGCGCAGGTCGTGGTTGATGACATCCAAGGGGGGCTCTACGTGCTCGAAACCGTCCAGGTAGGCCGAGACCGCCAAGGCCAAGGCTTGGGAACGATCCCCCCGCTTCAACGCCTCTAGGGAGCGGTCGAGCAGCAGGCGGGCCCGCAGCAGCGGCAAGGTTCCCTGCTCGATCTGCTCGGGATGCTGGCGCAGGTAGGCCAGCACCAAACGTTGGGGGGGCTCCCGAACCCATTCCGACTCGGAACGGGTGGTCAGTGCCTCAAGGGAGTCGACCCAATCGGCCCACTTGCGCCGCTGCCCCTCCAGCAGAATCCGCCCCTCTTCGATTTGCTGCGTGCTGTAGGGGAGCGAGCCGACGTAGAAGGCCAGATTCCAGCGCTCATCGGGCTGCAAGGAATCGGCAAAGCCGCGCATGGCGGTGCCGTCGACCCCCAAGGTAATGGTGTTGTAGAGGGCGAAAGGACTTAAGACCGCCATGCGGGTCGCGTTGGTGAAGTTGGCCGGTTTGGGATCGAGCCCCTCACCGTCGGGGCCGTCGCCCATTCCGCTGGGGCCGTGGCAACCGGCGCAGCGCTGCACAAAGAGCTGCTGCCCTTTATTGAGATCGGGGATTTGCTCAGGGGCGGCACTTACCTTGAAGCGGGCCCGCACCGCTTGGCTTAGAGCCTGGGTTTGGGCGGAGATCACCGGGGGGTCGGCCCGCTGGGCGATGGACTGTTGAAGCACCGCGAGCGCCTGGGCAATCGGCTCGCCGGGCTGTAGCCCCGCTTTGGCGAGCAACCCGTCCAACCGGGTGGCAAACTCCCGCTGCTCGGCATACTCCGAGGGACTTTTGATCTGGCCGTTTTCGACCGCGCCGGGGTAATCGGCGGCGAGATACTCCAGAATATGGATCGCACGGCGCGGACCGTCGGCCTGGGTGGAGGGGGTCGCCTGGGCAGCCCAGGGGATCGAAACCAGCAACAACACCGCCCAAAGCGGGCGAAATAGGGACATTGTGCACTCCGTCGAGCCGGACCCAGCGTTTGGTCCGGGTACATTGAGATTCATTATCATAATGCAACCACGAGGGCATGGGACTGTAAAGCACGGCGTCGGTTCACCCCCTATAAAGTCTCTTATTGGAGTTCCGCTATGAACACCATGGACGGCCCCCTCTGGGGTCTGTTTGCCAGTGCGCTGATCTCCTCAACCTTGCTACCGGGGGGCTCCGAAGCGCTGCTCGCCTACCTTGCCCACACCGGAGAACACCCGTTGCCCTGGCTGGTGGCGGTGGCAACCGTGGGCAATACCCTGGGGGCTACCATCACCTTCGGTATGGGGTGGTGGATCGCCCGGCGTTGGCCGGTCGAGGCATGGAACGAGCCCAAACGGGCGGCGGCGCTGGAGCGGGTGCGGCGCTGGGGGGCGCCGGTGTTGGTGCTGTCGTGGCTGCCGGTGGTGGGCGATCCGCTGTGTTTGGCGGCGGGGTGGCTGCGGCTGCATCCACTGTCGGCCTTGATTTGGATCGCGGCGGGCAAAACGGCGCGGTATGCGGTGGTGGCCTATGCGGCGGGATGAGGGAGCGTTCCACGGAGGTGGATGCGCTACGCTTATCCACCCTACGGGGCCTTAAACGCCCTCACCAACGCCCGATAGACGGTCTCAACCACCACCTCTTGCCCCCGCGCATTGGGGTGCATGCCATCGGGCAGGGTTAAGGCGGGATCCCCCGCCGCCCCCTCCAGCAAAAAAGGGATTGAAGGCAGGTGGTAGGCTTGGGCCAGCTTGGGGTAGAGCCCTTCAAAGGCTTCGGTGTAGCGCCGTCCTAAGTTGGGGGGGATCTTTTGTCCGGCCAGCAGAATCTCGGCCCCCGAGGCTTGAATCGCCTCGATCAGCGCCCGCAGCCGCGCTTCGATTTGGGCAGGCGGCATACCACGCAGCCCATCGTTGGCCCCCAGGGCGAGGATGACGAGCACCGGATGGTGGGTTTCGAGCAGCTCGGGCAACCGGGTCAGCCCCCCGGCGGTGGTATCGCCCGATACCCCGGCGTTCACCACCCGCCACGGCAGCCCCTCGCTGCTCAAACGGGCGTCGAGCAGGGTGCTCCAGCGCTGCTCGACCGACAGTTCATACCCCGCCGTCAGGCTGTCGCCCAACACCAGGATGGTTCCGATCGGGAGCGGCGCCGGGGCGGCGTGGGCGCTCCAACCCAAAGAGATGGCAACGAGAAAGGTTAAAAAACGCATGGTCAAAGCCCGGAATTTAAGCAAAACGGTGCGCAGTGAGGGGGGCGACCTGACGATCCTGCACCCCTTGGACATAACGGTCGAGCGGGGGCGGACGGTGGCAGTGGTGGGTCCGTCGGGCAGCGGCAAATCGACCCTGCTGGCGCTGCTGGCCGGACTCGACACCCCGAGCAGCGGGGAGGTGTGGCTTGACGGGCAACCGCTGTTCGAGCACGACGAAGAGGGTCGGGCGGCGCTGCGCCGCAGTCATGTCGGCTTCGTGTTTCAAAATTTTCAGCTTATTCCCAGCCTGACCGCCCTCGAAAACGTGGTGCTGCCGTTGGAGTTGATCGGCAGCCCCAACCCCCAGGAGCGGGCAAAAATCCTGCTCGATCAGGTGGGGCTGGCCCACAGAACCCACCACTTCCCGGACCGACTCTCAGGGGGGGAGCAACAACGGGTTGCCATCGCCCGCGCCTTCGCCCACCAGCCCTCGATCCTCTTTGCCGACGAACCGACCGGCAACCTCGACACCGAAAGCGGACGGCGGATCGTCGAGCTGATGTGGCAACTCAATCGGGAGCACGGCACCACCCTGGTGCTGGTCACCCACGACCCCGCCCTGGCCGACAGGGCCGACCAGGTACTGCGACTGGAAGAGGGGCGGTGGGTTGGGCCGACGGCGGGTTGACGTCGGACTCGTCCGCCCTCTTCAGCCCCCGATCTTCTGCGCCACCTTATGCGCCGCGATCAGCAGCGGATCCCACACCGGCGATTGAGGAGGGCAGTAAGCCAGGTCGGTGTCACCCAGGTCGGTCACCGTTCCCCCCACCCCGAGCAGCGCCGCCACCGTATCGATCCGCCCCTTGACCCCCTCGTCGCCGTAGATCTCGGCCCCGAGCAGACGACCGGAGCGGTCGGCGATCAAGGTGACCGAGGTTCGTCCAGGGTGGGGCATGCCGTGGGCCTGGGTCGCCCCCAGCACCGTGGCAGCGACCGGATCGAATCCCGCCTCTTGGGCCTGAGCCACCGAAAGCCCCGTGGTGGCGAAGACCTGCCCGCAGGTTTCGAAAATCGCGGTGCCGACAATCCCGGCAAACCCCGCCTCCTGCCCCGCCATCGCCTCGCCCGCTGTTTTGCCCTGTTTGTTGGCGGTCGAACCCAGGGGGATCCAGGCAGGCTGGCCGGTGATACGGTGGGGAGCGGTGGCGCAGTCGCCGGCGGCAAAGATGTGGGCGTCGCTGGTGCGACAGGCGTGGTCGGTGATGATCGCCCCCGCCGGACCCAGGGTCAGCCCCGCATCGGCCGCCAGCTCGCTGTTGGGGCGCACCCCAATGGCCAAGAGCACCCGGTCGGCAAGCAGCCGCTCCCCCCCCGAGAGCACCACCGCCTCGACTTTGCCCTCCCCTTCGATGGCGGCGACCGAAACGTCGCAGCGCACCTTGATCCCCCGCCCCTCCAACGCCCGCAGCGCCGCTGTCGAGGCGGCCTCGGACCAACGGGCGATCAAACGGGGCGCCTGTTCGACCACGGTGACGCTCAGCCCCCGAGCTTGCAACGCCTGCGCCATCTCCAACCCGATGTAGCCGCCGCCGACGATGACCACCCGTTGCGCTTCGCGAATTTGGGCGGACCACCAGCGACCGTCCTCCAGCGCTTTGAGGGGACGGACCCCCGGTAGGTCGATGCCGGGCAAAGGGGGGATCACCGGACGGGCGCCGGTAGCGATCAGCAGTTGGTCGTAGGGGAATGCTGCTTCGCCGTTGGGGGTTTGGGCGGTAACCACCTGAACCAGACGGTCGATCTTGAGGGCGCGGGTGTGCAGCCGCACATCGATGTGGCGCTCCTGCCGGAATTGCTCGGCGGTAACCACAATTTGCGATTCCATGTCGCCACGGTTTTCTAAAACGTAGGGCATGCCGCAGGCGCCATAGGAGACATCCCCCCCCGCTTCCAACACCGTCACCTCAACCTCGGGGCGCAGCCGCTTGAGCTGGCTGGCCGCCGACATTCCGGCGGCTACCCCACCGATCACCACCACCCGGCTGTTCTGAGACATGTTGTTTCCTCTCCGGCCCGAGTCCGACGGCTCACCCTTCGACAAGCTCAGGGGGAACGGGGTTGGTTTTATTGGGGGGATAAAGCCGCTGATCCCGCGCCTCATCCCCCCTTCGATTTACCCCACACCTTGCTCCACAACGCCTGCGCCCCCTCCACCACCATCGCCCAGAGCTCCAGCACGTAGCTGAAGAGCAGCGCCCGCGCCCGCTGCAAGAAGTCTTGATAGGCCTCCCCTTCGCGGAACATCAAGGTGTAGAAGTGGTGCAGAAACTCAAGATCGTGGGGAGCGCGGCCATCGGCGATGCCGTCCTCCAGGTCGATCATGTCGACCACCGCCAGATAGGCGGTGCGCCGGTCGGGGCTCCCCCCCAGGATCTTCTGGATTCGCGCCAGCATCGGGTCGGAGGTCTGGGCCAGGGAGCCGCTCTCCATCGAGTGGATCAACCGCCCAATGGCCTTCTTGGCCCGGTGGTTCAGGGCGACCCGGCGCAGCAGCATCCAGATCAAAATCAGGGGACCGATGGTGAAGGTCACCACCCAGGGGACGACGATCACCATCAGCAGCATAAAGAAGAGGGTCGCGGCGACCGCCCGCCACAGCAGGTAGCGGGTGGCGTTGCGGTGGTTGGTGAGCACTTCGCGCAGCGCCGCCTCGGCCCAGGCCTCCCCCATGGCGCCGGGGACCCGCAGCGACAGGCTGCGCCCCGGTTCGACGTGGGCCAGAACCCCCTCTAGGTGGGCGGCGGCGGGGCCGATTTCGAGGTTGCGGAAGTCCTGCCAGAGGCGGCGGTCGACCTTGGTGTATCCCGCTTCGATGTCGGGGATTTGCTGGTCTTCGCGCTTGGCCAACGACCAGGACAACCCCGGCTCCAAGGGGTGGAGCGGCAGCAGATAGAGTTCGACCCGCTCCTCCCCAATACCGGGGTTGGGGGCGGACGAATTGGACTCCGGCGGGGCGACGGGTTGGGTCATGACGGCTCTTTATTCGGCGGAATCGCTGGCGGCGGGATCGATCAACGGGCGGATGGCTGGGGGCCAATCATCACCGGGTGGGGGGAAGGGCTCAAGGTGCGTGTCGCCCCCCCCCTGCCAAACCCGCACCCCCCCCTGGCGCAGCAGAGGGACGATTCGGTCGCGCCACTGAGAGGGCCAGTCGCGTCCAGCGAGGACGACATCCTCGAAACCAAGCTCGGTGATCGCCTCGGGGTCGGACTCGTCGAAGGGGCCGCCAAAGGAGCCATCCTCCCGCAGCACCATCGCCTGACCATGACGGTCGCAGCGCAGCACCAGTTTCAGCTCGCCTGCCTCCCCCAGCTCCATCTGCGCCGCATGGCGCAGCCCCCCTAGGTAGGATTCGAGCCGCCGCTCCAACCAAACGATGGCCTGGGGCAGATCGCGTAGCGGCAGATCGGGCCAAACCTTGCGGCGGACTGCGTTCAAGGGACCGGCGTGGGGGTCAACGGTGTGGCCGAACAGCAGCACCAGGTCGGCCTCGGCGGGGGCTTGGACAGCAGGGGGGAGTCGGGCGGGGCAGGGCCAGCCGCGCAGCTTCGTCAAGGTGTGCAGCGCCGCCGAGACCGGCTGGGGGCGCAGCCCCTGAGCACCGATGGCGACCGCCCGGCACCACGCCCCACCCCGGCTGGCCAGGTAGGGGGGTGCCCAGGCGGCCAACCCCCAAGGGTCGTCGCTGCACACAATGAGGCGGGCGGTCCGTTTAAGCATGGCGGTTGTGGGCCGGTGTGGGTCGGTGTTTGGGGAAAGGTGGATGCGCTGCGTTATCCACCCTACTCGGGAAGTGTGTGGTTCCAAAGCTTTGGGGAAAACGCTGATTCATAGGCAGGAGGCCTTGAATCAGCGGCGCCAGGCAAAAACCAAAAGCGGCAGGCTTCGGCGACGGGGTCGCCTCCTACGACAGCGCGCCTCTTCCCCCATTGATTCGGCGTCCGAACAGCCCCCTTGCGTCGGGTGGACTGGCGAAAGCCGCATTCATCGCCTTGTTCGTGGAGCTCACCCCACTGACAAAAACAGCCCCATCCCCCCAAGCATCCCTAGCGAAGCCAGGGTAATCCACACTCGGAAGGGGCCGCGACCGATGGTGATGGCCATCCCGGCTTTCACGACGGTATTGGCCATCACCGCCACCACGATCAACTCCGCAGCCCGGTTCGGGTCGAGGGTTCCGGCCACCGCCATCCGGGCCAGGGCCAGGTTGATCGGGTCGACGTCGGTCAGCCCCGAGACGGCGGCCAGCAACAGCAACCCCTCCTCCCCGTAATGGGCCTTCAGAAAGGCGGCGGCCAGGGTGACGGCGGCGAAGAGGAGTCCGAACTTGAGCCCTTCGATCATCGAAAAGGGGTTGGTTGGGGACTGCGCCCCATCGTCCTCCACCTCTTCCCGATTTCCCCAATGCAGCCCGAACCAAACCAGGGCCGCAGCGAAGAGGGCCAGCACCACCATCAACTGCACCAGAACGGTACCGACGGCGGGGGCGATGAGGTAGGCGACCGCCGCCACCCGCACCGCCATCACCGCCCAGGCCCCCAAAATGCCGAGCAGCGCCTGGGTCGGGTAGCGCTCCGACAGGCGCGACAGCGACAGGGTCACGGCGGTGGAGGAGATCAAACCCCCGACGATCCCGGTCGCGCCGATCCCCTTGCCGGGGCCGAGCACCCGCACCGCCACGAAGCCGACCAGCCCGATGGCGGCGATCAGCACCACCATCCAGGTGATTTCAAAGGGGTTGAGGGCAGCGTAGGGGCCGAAGCCCTGGTCGGGTAGGGCGGGCAGAAGAATCAGAGCCAGCGCCCCGAATTGCAGAACCGCGTTGATTTCGGCGGGGGTCAAGGCGCGGGTCAGACGGGTTAATGCGGTCTTGGATTCGAGCAAAATCAAGACAATTACCGCGATCCCCGCCGCCCGAATGTAGAGCTCCGATCCGGCCAACATCCCCAAAAAGAAGGTGACCACCGCGACCATCTCGGTGGTGATCCCCAGGTCTTTGCGGTCGATGTTGGTGAGGTAATAACTGACCAGCAGCAGCGCCCCGACGACGAGCAGCCCCGCAGCGGGGAGCCACACTGAACCAGCGCCAATGTCGGCCACCATCGCCCCGATCAGGGCGATCAGGGGGAAGGTGCGTGCTCCCAGAATCACCTCTTGCCCCGGCTCCACCCCCCGTTGGCGCTGCATACCGATCAGCAGCCCCACCCCCACCGCCACCAAGTAACTCACCATGACCAATGGACCCATCACCTTGCCTCCTATTGAGAACGTTCGGATGCATCCAAGCGGGGTCGGAAAGCTCGATCACGTTAGGGAAACGCTGATTCAAGGCCTCCTGCCTTGAATCAGCGCGCCTGGCAAAAACCAAAAGCAGAGCTTCGGCCACGGGGTCGCCTCCTGCGCGCAATGGCTCCTGCGTCGGTCCAGGCCTTGAAGCCCCCATCCCGGCGTCATCCCCGCGCAGGTGGGGATCCCGCGGTCGCAGGGGCGACAGCGCTGGGTGGGATGGGGCCGCTGGGGGGAGAGGCCGCCCCGGTGAGCCCACCGTGCCTTCGGGCGCCTCAACCGCCATCGCGCCGGGGGCGGCGCTCCTACCACGTCGCCTCAGGGCGACTATTTTTGGTTTTTGCCAAACGTCGCTGAAAAAGGCAGGTGGCCTTGAATCACCACGCTACGCAAAAACCAAAAGCAGAGCTTCGGCGACGGGGTCGCCTCCTACGTTTCTGATTTTGGCGACCCATCCCTGAGTTGCTCGGAAGCGCCGATTAAATCAGCGCTTCCTTAGGGGTCGGCAGCTTATGGATTCACCCGCTGCCACACCGAAACCGACTCTACATGGGGGGTCATCGGGAACATATCGACCGGCACCACCTTGTCGATCCGGTACCCCGCTTCGATCAACATCGCGGCGTCGCGGGCCATACTTTCGGGGTGACACGAAATCATGACGACCCTTCCGGGACGGTCGGGACGATCCTTAAGGTGGGTCAGCAGGGTCTTGGCCCCCTCCCTTGGGGGGTCGAGCAGCAGGGCATCCCAGGGACCTTGCCCCCAGAGCGCCGCAACCGCCGCCCCATCCTCTAAATCGCAGGGCTGGGCACTCAACCCCACCCCCTCCCCCAGACCTTGGGCCGCCTCGGCCAACTGCGCCACTGCAGGGGCAACCCAATCGACCGCCGTCACCGCCCCCCCACCAAGTCGCGCCAACCGGGCGATGAGCGGCAGGGTCAAATTGCCGGAACCGGCAAAGGCCTCCAGTACCCGGTCGCCGGACTTGAGGTCCAAGCCGTCCAGGGCCAGCCGCACCAACTCAGGATTAAGCCCCTGATTGGCCTGGCGAAAAGCGCCAGGGGGCGGACTTAAAACGCACCCCTCGACCGTATCGGCAAACGCGACGGGGCGAAACACTTCACCCGAGCTCAAGGCAATCCCCACATTCAAGCCCTCCCCCCAGGCGATCAAGGTTGTTTGGTCAACGCGGGAGAGCGGCTCCAGGGTTTTGAACACGGCGCGACAACGGCCCGCGCCATCACTTTCGATACGCACCTTGGGCAGCCGGATCCCCCCCTCAAGTTGGGGAAGCAACTCGCGTAGCGGATCGAGCAGGCGATTGAGCGCAGGAACCAGAACGGCGCACCCATCAGGGGGCAGCGGGACCATCCGGTGGGTTCCAGAGGCGAGAAATCCAACCTCGGCCACACCATCGTGCAGACGCAGCCGCACATCGGCGCGGGTGCGATAACCCAGGGGTTCACCGGCCAACAGGGGTTCCAGGGGGGGGCTTTCGATGCGGGCGATGTGGATCAGGGCGCGGCCGATCCGCTCGGTTTTCCAGGCGTGTTGCAGGGCAGGGTTCCAAGCGATCAGGGCGCAGCCGCCGCAGGCCTCACTGATGGCGCAGGGGGAGGGCACCCGACCGGGACCGTCGTCCAACCGGGCTACTGCCACCCCGGCATCGAAGCTTTTGCCTTGCCGTTCGATCCGCACCCGCACCCGGTCGCCGGGCAAAGCGCCCGCCACAAACAGCGCCTTACCCCCGGGAAGCCGACCGACGCCCCGACCATCGGAGGCCAAATCGTGGATGTCGACCTCCACCAGCGGAGGTGGAGCCGAGGAGCGGGTTTTGCGGCGAGGGCGGGGGCGTCGATTCATGAGGGGATGGTATCCTGTTTGTCCCCTTTTGTAGGAGCGGTCCCCGACCTCGATCTTTTGTCCTCTCGCCCCTCGGGGGGGAGGGCGAGGGAAGCGCTGATTGATTCGGTGCTTCCGAGCAGCCCAAGGATGGGTCGCCAAAATGGTGCGCTGTCGTAAGAGGCGACCTAAGTCGCCGAAGCTCTTCTGATTTTGCACGAGAAGCCAAAACCATCGCCGCCTCAGGGCGCCTACTTTTGGTTTTGGCGCAGCGTGATGATTAAAGTGACCCGAACGCCTCCCGTGAGCGTTCCCCCCCCTTGTTAAAGGGGAGATGGGGGGGATTTTTTGATTTGGAGCCCCCATGCGCCTGCCCCCCTTGACCCGCGCCACCCTCATCCATCGCTACAAGCGCTTTCTGGCCGATGTGATCCTCCCCGACGGCACCCAGGTCACCGCCCACTGCCCCAACACCGGCTCGATGAAAACCTGCTGGAGGGAGGGGGCGCCGGTTCAGTTGAGTCACAGCGACGATCCCAAGCGCAAGCTGGCCTGGACCCTGGAGCGGGTCGACATGGGGGCGGGTTGGGTGGGGATTCATACCGGGCGGACCAACACGGTGATCGCCGAGGGGATCGCAGCCGGGGCGATCCCCGAGCTTGCCGGGTACGGCGCCCTGAAGCGGGAGGCCACCGTCGACCTGCCGGGTCACCCCCGCTCCCGGCTCGATCTTTTGTTAACCGAGGGGGATCGCCCCGACGCCTATGTCGAGGTCAAAAACACCACCCTGTATGACGAAGCGGCAGGCGGAATCCTCTTCCCCGATGCGGTCACCACTCGGGGGACCAAACACCTGTTGGCGCTGGCGGCGTTGGTGAAACAGGGAAAACGGGGGGTCATCCTTTACGCGGTCAACCGTCCCGAGGGGGCGTTTTTCGCCCCGGCGGCAACCATCGACCCGGTTTACGCCCAAACCTTGAAGCAGGTGATGAACCAAGGGGTCGAGGCGATTGCGGTGCGGATCGAACACTTTGAACAGGGGATGCGGGTGGTGGGGAGGATTCCGGTGCGGGTGGAGTAACTCCCCCCTAAAGCCCCCCGCCCCTCCATCCAGCTCGTAGGCGCAGGCCACACAATCAATTTGTAGGAGCGCCGCCCCTGGCGCGATGCAGGCCACGCAATCCATCGTAGGAGCGCCGCCCCGGCGCGATGCAGGCCGCACAATCCATCGTAGGAGCGCCGCCCCGGCGCGATTGAAGAGGCAAGGCCATCCCCCCTCTTCAACCTCCCCCGACGCCGCCCCCGCCGTCATTCCGGGAGCGCTTCCGCGCACCCGGAATTCACCCGCAATCCCAGCCCCCCCAACATCACGACTTCTTCACAAACTCCGACTTGAGCTTCATGGCCCCGATACCATCGATTTTGCAGTCGATGTCGTGATCTCCCTCGACCAAGCGGATGTTCTTCACTTTGGTTCCGACCTTCACCACCAGCGAGGAGCCTTTGACCTTGAGATCCTTGATGACGGTGACGCTGTCGCCGTCCTGAAGGATGTTGCCGTTGGCATCTTTGTAGACGGGACCGGCGGCGGCCGCCTCGGCCTCGGCTTGGCTCCATTCATGGCCGCATTCGGGGCAGGCGAGCAAAACGCCGTTGTCGTAGGTGTATTCGGAGCCGCACTTGGGGCAGGGGGGTAATGTGGTCATACGTGCAATCCTATCGGTGTCGAAAGGCCAACAATGGCTTAGGGGGCGAGTCTAACATCCGACCCCTCTCCCGGCACGGCCAGAGCGACCGGCGCCGCCCATCCCCCGACACCGCAGCAAAAAGGGGGATCCGAAGATCTCCCCCGATGCCTCCCGCCGTCCCACCGGGTCAATCACCCAGCTCGATGTAGGCGATTTGGTTGGATCGCTCGGTCTGCTTGCTGGTGTTCACAGCGATGTTCACCGTTTTTTTGCCCTCCTTGACCGCCAGAGCAATGGCCAAGAATCCATCGAATGCAGGGTGATTGAGCCCCGCGTGCATGTAGGTCTTGCCGCCGCACTGCCCGTTCAACACCACGATCAACTTATTCTGGAACTCGAACCCATCGTCACGGACCCCCTCGACCGTCACCGCCTTGAAGGTGAGCCCCTTGCACTGCACCGTTTCGGCCTGAGCAACCCCCGAAGCCGAAAACAACGCCGCCGCCAGCAACCATCCGATGCGTTTCATGATGCCTCCAAAATTGATGCGACATGGGAGGTGGCCATCCAGGGACGCTACCCGGAGCCACTGAGCGGGCCATCATCCCACCAGTGGGCCGATCCGCAAGAAAGAGTCCCATGGGGCCGCCCAACTTTTTTCGCCCCCCATGCAATATTCCCCAGCGTGATCCGTCTTCATAGGTATGGACACCACACTCACCCCCCTGGACGCCATGACCCAGCGCAACCAAGCCATCACCGAGACCGTCGCAAACCAGCGCGAGGGGCTGCTGCGTTTCATTCGCAGCCGGGTTCCGGAGCCGACCGAGGCCGAAGACATTCTGCAGGATGTCTTCTTCGAGTTCGTCAACGCCTACCGGCTGCCCCAGCCGATCGAGCAGGTCGGCGCCTGGCTCTACCGAGTGGCGCGCAATCGCATCGTCGACCGCTTTCGGCGCAAGCGGCCCGATCACTCGCTGTCGGAGCCGGTGGCGGGCCTGTCGGACGACGGACCCACCCTCCTCGAAGAGCTCCTCCCCTCTTCCGAGGGGGGGCCGGAGGCGCTCTTTGCCCGGCAGCGGTTGATGGAGGCGGTGCTGGCGGCGTTGGAGGAGCTGCCCGAAGAACAGAGGGAGGTGTTCATCGCCCACGAGCTGGAGGGGCGCAGTTTCAAAACTCTGGCCGACCAATGGGGCGTAAGCCTCAACACCCTACTGTCGCGCAAGCGCTATGCGGTGCTGCATTTGCGCAAACGCTTGCGGACGATCTACGACGAATTCTTGGACGAGGAGGTTTAACCATGTGCGGACACCATCACGCTGGGCACCACCCCTGCGGCAAAAGCTGGCTCAAATTCGGACTCATGGCGCTGGTCGGCATCGCGGTCGCCGGCGGGGTCGTCATGGCGCTGTGGAACTGGCTGATCCCCCCGGTCATCGGCTGGCAGCCGATCGGCTTTATCCAGGCGCTGGGGCTGTTGATCCTGACCCGACTGCTGTTCGGAGGATTTCGCGGCCACCACCACGGCATGCATCGCCATTGGCACCATCAGCAGGCCGAAAAAATGTGGGAGATGACCCCCGAGGAGCGGGAGAAATTCAAAGCGGGGATGAAGGGGCGGTGCGGGTGGCATCGAAAAACGCAAGAGACGACCCACGAACCCTGAGCCTCAATAAAAAAAGCCCCCATTCTGGCCGGAATGGGGGCTTTTTTCGGGTTGTTATGTCTGACGCCCAAACTCATCTGCGCCCAAGGGGCGATAGCATTTTTGACGTCCAATGGGGCGAAGGTTATACGCTCCCATGGACGTACGTCCCAATACCCAAGGCTGCCACGATGGCTAAAAGTACGAGCGCGCCGTATTGATGTTGCTTGTGGTCAAGACGTGCAAACTCTTCCCAATGACCTGCTTGTGCGGCTCCCGCTCGCCGAAAGACGAGCCATACGCAATACGCGTTTGCAGCTACCGCAAGAAGTCCTAACGCGATCTTGGCGTGAATCAGGCCACTTAGGGTTGCAAATGGATACATCAGGGCGCCTGTGATCAGGACCGCAGTAAAAGCCGGGATTTCCACGACCAAATCTACGCGCTTGTGAAGTGCGGCAAGCGTAAGCTCTTGCGCTCTACCCTTTCCAAGCAACGCCCGCTCAAATAACGTGAAGTGGACCCCAAAAACTGGACAGTAGGTTTTGTTAAGACCGAGGGGGCATGATTGGCGGTTAGTGCAACCTTCATTCTGTAATTTCTGCCTTCCCTGTTGGCCGGGGTCTTAGGTTCTTCTTTGATGCCGCTTTTCACTCACCCTTGAAGGAGAAACGTCATGGCCGTACACGTAGACCCCAGCCACCCCTTGGAGGGGGCTTTTTCGGCGTTGTTGAATCAGGGCCTGGATGGCGCCGGAGAGGCGCTTCGAATTCTGA
>MNWR01000077.1 GCA_001872725.1 Proteobacteria bacterium CG1_02_64_396
AACAGGTCCATCAAACCCACGGCGGAACCACCCACCGCCACTAACCGTTTACAAATTTTCGCCCCCAAACTGTCCAAGGAGTGGGGTCCACCCCACCCTGCATCACCCGAGGTCCATTGATAAAGAAAGCTCAAACAATAATTCAACGGTAAAACATTTCAGGTCAGGTTCATTTAATGTACTGAGTCTAGGTGATGTTGAGTGTAATAATATTGCAGCAGGTCTTCGTAGACAACGAACAATTAATAAGGAAACGGATGTAATGATTCTTGCGCACCACGGTGCCAGCAATGGATTCACTACATCAGCATTCATCAAGACCGTTCGCCCCACTGTCGCAATTGCGAGTGCAGATTACGCGAATCAATTTAAACACCCAAAACAAGAAATACGGAATCTATTGCATAAACACAAGGTAAAGCTATTCACGACAAAAACTGGAGATATCGTAATCTTTTCCACCGGCAATCATACTGGTCACTATCGACTCGTTAATCTTAAGGCGGGTAGTTCTGAGGTCTCGAGTCAGTCTGATTTTTACGCCCGTAAGTCGAGCTTTCTAAAAAACAATATTGATACTATCAGAGCTAAATTGAACAGAGGCAACCGTGGACCAAGACGCTAACAAGGCCGTCAACTCGGACGCATTTTTCGCTCGCTGCGCTCACTACAAATGCGCCGGTTACGGCTGGCGTTATGCATATTACACAAATGGACATTGAAGCAATTTTAATTTTCGTAGCAATTTTTGTAGCAGCAGTAATCACGCTTGCTATTCCGTTTGTTTGGTTAGGAAGAAAAGCACACTCTCTTCCTGAAACCGCTGCCGGCTCTATGAGAGTAACTCGTGCGGGTGTAATATTCGCCATTATATACATCCCTCTCCTAACATTAGCTTTTGGAATTAAATATATTGTTCCAGATATATCTCACAGTATAAGAGCATTAGCTATCGTGTCGGTAATAATTATTGGATTTCTGGGCGACCATTTAGCAAATAAGCTGGGTTTCGGTTTTTTAAAGAAAAACAATAAAGAAAATGCATAACAATGTGTTCAACAACGCTCGTTTCTCTCGCTCCGACCGCCAACCCGCTACGCGGTTTTGCGGCCGGTTAACACAACGTTCTACGGCATCATCATCCGTCTGTACCTGATCGACAACCAGCACCACAATCTGCCGCACATTCACGCCAGATACGCCGAGTTCGAGGCGTCCATAGGTATTGGTGATGGCGAGATTCTTGCCGGTGACCTGCCGCGCAAACAATTGCGTTTGGTGCAGGCGTGGATAGAACTCCATCGCGACGAACTCATGGCCGATTGGGAACTCGCCGTCGGTGGCGAGAACCCTTACAAAATTGAACCGCTGTGAGGAGGTCGCCATGTATTGGGATGTAAAAACTGTCAAGCCGCTGCCGAACTTCCGCATTTATGTTGAGATTGAGGACGGCCGCAAGGGCATTTTCGATTTAAACCCGTATCTCGACCACGGCGTTTTTCGTGAGCTTCGAGACGTGCATTATTTCAACCGGGTAGGCATTCTGTTTGGCGCGGTAACTTGGCCTAACGAGCAGGATATTGCCCCAGAAACCCTGCTGTCTGAAATGCTCCCTGCGGAATCAAAGGCGTCCAACCCGGCAGTCCACACGGACGCTGCGCAATAACGCCGCGCAGCGCCGGCGACCTCCACGTTGGACACCATGTCGACACGCATGGTCAGGTGCAAATAGTCAGGGCTCCCCAAAAAAAAGCCCCTCCCAGGTGGCATACCGGGGAGGGGCTCAGCGTTTGTGGGGCGTTTAGACCGTCTGCCCTCCTTCCCACAGGCGACGCCGTACCACGGTTTCGCGATTCCTCTTGGCCTTGGGATCGTCCATGGGATACCACGCGGCGGCCCAATCGTCGCCGAGGCTGCCGGGTGAACGGATCGTAGGGGGGGCCGCTCCGTCGCGGCGTAGTTCCCGCACCTGGATCGTCCAGTCCTCGGGACGGTTTCGGGGAATGCGGGCAAAATCGGCGACCAGGGTCTCACGCGCCACCTCGGCCGCCTGGCGGGGATCGACCGCCGCTACCTTCACCACCGCGTGAAGGCCCATGGCCACGGGGCGGGTGAACGGGATAACACCAAAGAGGCGGCGCGGCAGCGCCACCTCCAGGTTTTCGGCGCCGATCCATACGGAATAAAGGGAAAGGTTCATGGCTTGTCTCCTCACTGACAGAAAACGAAACGCCCTTACGGCGTGGGGTTAACCTGGGCGGCGGTCTGGTTTTGAAGAGACCGCAGGCGCCCTCCCCCTACCGCGTGTCCACCGTCGCCAACCACATCGCTACCTGCTCGATGGCCTCGTCGCTCATCCCCTCTACCGCCTGGGCCATGATCGAACCCGGAGCCCGCGCCCCATCGCGGTAGTCGCCGAGATTGACGACCAGATAGCCCATGGGCTGTCCGGCCACACGGGGGAAAATCCCCTGCCCCTGCCCTTCGGGGCCGTGGCACCCAGTGCAAGCGGCGAAGAGCTCCTTTCCCCGCGCCACGGTCAAAGGATCGGTGGGGGGATCGCTGGGTCGTGCGGGCAGGCTGGCGAAATACGCGGCCAGATCGTCGATATGCCCGTCGTTCAAGGTCATGGCGACCTGTCCCATCGTCCCGGCCATGACCCCAGCCTCGCGCAACTGTCGTAAGCGCCGCTCCAAGTACCGCACCCCCTGCCCCGCCAGACTGGGCCATTCGGGATTGGTGCTGATCCCCCCCTCGCCGTGGCACTGGGTGCACGTCTTACCCTGGGGACCGTGGGGCTTGGCCGCCAACGCCTCGCCTCGGGCGGCGTCACCGTTCGCCACCAAGGGGATGGGATGGCGGCGTTGGTGGGTGATGTTGACGTGGCAATCCAGGCAACTGCCCTGGCCGGAGAGCACCGCTTGGTGTTCCGGGAGTCCTTGGGGGAAAACCGCTTGCGGCTGCTCATGACAGCTCCGGCACGAGGCGGCCTGCTCTTGGGCCATCCGGGTCCGCTCCTTCATACCCAGCTTGGGGGCCAGGGTATGGTCGTTGAAGTCCTGATCGCGCAGGGCCATCTGCACCCCCTTCCAATCGCCCCCCTGTAAAAACATGTGGGAGAAGAAATTGGGGACCGAGTGGGGCTGGTCGTGGCAGTTCTGGCACCCCGGCTTGAGCGCAGAGGTCGAGGCGCCATGGCGGCTGGAACGAAAATCCTCGGCGGCGCTGGGATGGCATTCGGCGCAACCGATGTTGACCCCAAAGGGTTTCTCCGCCCCCGCCCGGGCATTGAAGGCTCCCTCCTCGGGGCCGTACCAGGTCTCGTGACAGAAGGTGCAGGTCGAGGGTTGGGCGAACAGGGGGGTGATGCCCGGAACGTGGAGCAACCCCACCTTGCCCGCCGCGAGCAAGACCACCAGAAAAATTCCCCCTGCGGTCCACCATGCGATTTTTTTGAAGTCGGATCTCATCCCCGCACCCCCTCGACCGCATCGGCCCGCGTGACCACGACCCGGCCATAATGATCGTCGGCGCGGGCCGGAGCCAATTGCACCGGGGTGCAGCGGGCCGCCAAGCCCGTCTCCCCGTCGAAGCGGGGGACGATCAGATCCATGGGATGAACCCCCCGGTCGCTCCACCACAGGTTGTGGGCCAGGTCGGCATCGGGACAGGCGATGGGACCGTACTCGCGGCGAGCGAGCGGCCCCGCCTTGCCGCTGGCCACCGCCCCCCCGGACCAATGCCCCCCCTGGATATGCATGGTCACCACCTCGGGATGAACGGTCTGGGTCACCCGAGCCACCCCCACCAGGTACCCCCGCTCCGAGATCACCCGGATCGGATCGCCATCGGCGATCCCCAGGTTACGGGCGGTGGATGTGTTGATTTGCACATGGTTGGCCAACTGCTGCTCGGCGATCAGCTTGTGGTTGGCGGTGACATCCCCCTCGCCAATCTCGGCCGCATGAACGATCAAGGTCAGCTTCCCCGGCTTGGCCACCTCGGGTGGGGCTTCCCACTCGGGCAATTCGCCCAGCGCCATGGCCGGAGATGGGTCGGGCCACTCGGGTTGGAGGGGCACCCCATCTTCGTCGACGACCTGGCGTCGGAAGGGGTCAAATCGCCCCTGCAAGGGCCAAATCCCAACCTTGGGCAAAACCGCCTGCCATCCCCCCTCCTCCTCCAGCCCCTCCACCGAGTCGAGCTGAGGGGCAAGCCACTCGACGGGATCGTCGAAAACCCAATACCGCAGCGCAGCCTCGGGACGGGCGGCCCGGATCGCGTCGCGCAGAATCTGCGCCAAAGGCCGGGCCTGCCCCGGCGGGGTCCGGGCCGGCTGCCGGGCGCCAACCCAGGGGATCAATGTCCCCTTCCCGGCCACCGCCTCGTAGCGCTCCAACCAATGGGCCTCGGGGAGGATCCAATCGCATAGATCGGTCGATTCGTCGCGACGGGTGGCGATGGCCACCGAAAAGGCGACCCGTTGAGGATCCTCCAACCACCTACGCCAGACATCGGCGGCGGGCTGGTTGAAGGCGGGATTGGCCTCGTGCAACACCAGCGCATCGAGGGGCTCGGCTCCCCATGGCAACTGTTCGGCCAACAAGGGCTCGCCTGCGGGTGGGTCGGGAAGGGGCTCGATCGCCCCGAGTTCGAAACCCCGGGGTTGCGCCAAACCCCCCGGCTGTTCCAGGGATCCGGCCAGCAGGGCCAGCAGCGCAATCCAGCGTTCCGCCCCCCCGCCCCCGGTATGGGCGGCAACGCCGCTGCCCGCAATCACCGTCAGCGGGCGGATGCGACCGACCTCCTCCCCCAGCTCCTCCAGGGTGGCGAGACCGATGCCGGTCCGGGCGGCGATCTCCTCCAAATCGGTGTCGTCGAGCAAACCCTCCAGGGTATCGGGATCGAGCCCGCCCCCCTGCGCGGCGGCTGCGACATCGGCGGCGTCGTTCCAATACATCTGGGCCGCCAAAGCCCGGGCCAGCAGGCCGTCGGTGCCGGGACGGATCGGAACCCAGCGCTGCGAGGCGGCCGCCGTGCGCGACAGCCGGGGATCGATGCTGATCAGCCGTGCGCCGAACCGGGCGTGCGCCTCCAGAAACGCCCCCCCCCATTCGGGGCGGTGCATCAGAAAGTTGGAACCGAAGTTGAGGGTAAGCCCCGCCCGAGCAAGGTCGGCTACCGGCTCCTCCACCCCCCAGATCCCGCGCCATATCCTGGCCCGGCCCGCCGCCACCCCGAGGGTGAGGTGGTGGGGGGTGCCCAGGGTGTAACTCCAGCGTCGCCACAGGGTTTCGGGCGAACGGGGGCCGGTCAGGCAGACGGTCGCCCCGGGACGGGCGGCGGCCAGGGTCGAGCCGAGTACCGCCAGCGCCTCGTCCCAACCGGCGGGCTCGAACACCCCGTCGGATCGCCCCCCCCGGCGCTTGAGCGGTCTGATCAGACGGTCGGGATCGTCGGCCTCCAGCACCGCCGCCACATGGGCGGTGGCGGCCCGACCCAGACTGGACGAGGCATGGGGTACCCCCGAAATCGCCGCCACCCGCGCACCACCGCCCCCATCCCAGCGGGGTGGCGCCAGGGGATCGTCCTCCCGCCAGGCGATCAGGGGGTATTCGCCGCCATGGGCGGGGGAAGAGGTGAAGATGGCCTGACGCGCCACCCGCTTGAAGTTGTGGTACTGCGCCCCCTCGACCCCCAATGGCGCAGCGCGGGCAGGCAGGGGGGTCGACAAAGCGGCGGCGGCCGTCAACGAAACGGCGGCGCTGCCCAGCAAAAAATCGCGTCGGGTGACGCCGGAGCGCAGACCACCCTGCGCAGACCCACGGCCTTCAGGGGACACATCACCCGTCATGCAAAGATTGGTTGTCATGGCGCGGCCCCTTAAAAGAAGGTTTGAAAGTAAAAACCACCCATCACCCACCAGATGCGCATCCCGACGATACCGGTCGCCGCCATGAAACTAGCGACGAGCACCACGGGGTACCGCCGTCCCCAACCGGGAATGGCCAGCAGGGTCAACGGCAGCAACAACCCCCAGATCACCTCGACCCAGGCGAAAACGAACTGGAACGGCCCGAGCAGCACCCCGTAGAGCACCACAAATTCCTCGCCGCGTCCGTAGGTCATTTGCAGGAATTCGTTCAGCAACAAGAAGAGGTCGAAGACGATCCCCCACATCATCAAGCGCGACAGCCCGACGATCAGTTCGGGGGAGACCCTCTTTTCGGGGGCAAGCCAACGGTTGCGTAGGGCCAGTGCCAGATTGAGAAAACCGATCCCCGACACGAAAGCCCCGGTGAGGAACAAAATGGGGGCGGTAGCGGTGTGGTTGGGGTCTAGGCCGGGAATCAACTGCGACACCACCCCGGTGTACCAGTGGGTCCCGATGGCCAACACCACCGCAAGCAATCCAAAGCGCTGGGCCCGGCGCACGTCGTGCCGCCAGACAAAATAGGAATAGACGATCATCCCAAGGGTGTAGGAGAGAATCAGGGTGGTTCCCCACATCATCGGGGCCGACCAATGGCTGAAGCTGGTCAGCATCAACAGGTGGAAAAAGCGCCACATGTGGCCGAGGTCGAAGATCAGCAACACCGGCACAATCAGCAGCAAAACGATGGCGGTGTTGGCGGCAAACAGAGAGATCGGCTTGTACTTGGGCACCCCGAAGACCCACCCCAAGGAGGAGACCACGAAGGAGCCAGCCGAGGCCCCCACCAGGTAGAAGTAAATAGCGATGGGGATGCCCCAAGGGACGTGGTGAAACGCGTTGGCGACGATTTCCCGTTCCATATCAATGCCCCCCAAAAAGTTTGTGGGGGATTTCGCCGAGGAAGCGCCCCAGGTTGTGCAGGGTTCTGCCGACGAAATCGACCGGGCCGGTCTCCCCCTCGATGTAATCCCCCTCCAACTGCGGGTGATGACGCGAGAAATCGCGCCGCCGCTCGGCCAGTTGGGCCGTGCGGTCGAGGTAGGCATCGACCGGATCGCCCAGGGCTTGATCGAGACCGATGTAAAAAATGGTGGGATGGGTCCCCATGTCGGGGCGCAGGTTGGCAACCCGGTGGCTGGCCACCAACTTGGCCACCCGACTTTCGGGATCGTTGAGGTCGCCGTAATTCATGGCCCCGTTGGGGCAGGTGGCGACGCAGACCGGCAAATCGCCCCGGCTGACCTGGGTGATGCAGCCGTCGCATTTGTCGACCACGTTGATCGGGGTGCGGGGATCGGCCCGGTGGCCGGTCAAAAAGTGGCGGGCGTTGTAGGGGCAGGTTGCCATGCAGGTTCGGCAACCGATGCAACGGTTGAAACGCTGCAAAACCTGCCCGTCGGGGTGTTTGAAGGTGGACCCCGTGGGACAGTTGCGCACACAGGGGGGTGAATCGCAGTGGTTGCATGAGCGGGGCAGGTTGAGGCGCTGGACGTTGGGGAACGTGCCCGCCTCCTCCTCCTTGACCCACATCCGCCACTGCCCCAGCGAAACCCCGTGCGCGGTTTTGCAACCCACCACACACGCGGCGCAGCCGGTACAACGGCTCAAATCGACGACCATCGCATAGCGACGCCGTCCAGGGACCCCCATGCTGGGGGTCACTCCGTACAGTCCCAATTCGCGCGTCAACATGGCGCCTCCCGGTGTTAAAAGCCGGGCCGGCCATGCATGAGCCAATGCAACACATCCCCAATCGTCTCGGGAAAAGCACACCCGGGCCGCCGTCGCCGAACGGAGACCCCGCGCATACCACTGCCGGTGGACGGGAATGGGCCATACGGCCCATGCGGACAGGTCCGGAAGCGTGGACGCGCCCGGAATCGGCGGCGTCCGCCGGTTCCGGACGGTGGCGCACTATTTCACGGAGTTAAACCACTCCATGAGAATAGGGACCTCTTCGCTCATGAACTTTTTCTTGTACCGGAAGGCGGGCATTTCGGCCGTCCCCTTGACGAACCCGTTGGTCACCCGATCGGTAATCAGGTTGGGATCGGAGAGGGCCTGGCGCAGATCTTTCTTGGTGCTGTCGGGCTGATCGAACGGGGGGACACCGGAGATCATGTGACACTTGAAACACATCCGGTCGAAAATGTCGGGTCCTTCCGGCGCCTTCTTCTTGGCATCGGCCACGGTGGCCAATCCACATAATCCTGCACTCAACATCGAAATTGCGACGGTTTTTGCAAACATGTTCCCCTCCCATTGAATTGGGTTTGATGTGTCGGCCCGTGTCGAGCCCTTGGGCAATCGGCGAACCGTCGCCAAGCGACGGCTTCCGGCGTGCCCGTCGCCGGAATACCTTTGGAACAACCTGCAACGTTCCAAACCCGAGAAAGACATCAAAAGGACCGCGCCAGGGCGCCTGTCCATAAGGGAAACAAATCCGCACCAAAATTACGTCTATATCATAGCCCCCCCTTTCTTACGTTCCCCTGAACGGCGAGTGAAGATTTGTTCATCGTGGCGAACAACCTTGTCGCCACCCCCGAAACCACCACCAACGCCGCATAAACATCTGAAATCCATACACTCCCGCCGTCTGATCGAGGCCGCGGTCGAAACATCCGCTCGGTCGCGACGCGGTGTGTTCGTGGCCCCACCCCCCCTGCTCCGGCGCGAAAGACCCGCTTGACCGCTCCTGAATAATGAATGAAATTATTCATAGTTCATTATTCAGGAGCGTCGCCCCATGCCCGACCTTACCCGCCAAACCATCCTCGAAGCGGCCCGCAAGCGGTTCATCCACTTCGGTCCGCGCAAGACCACCATGGCCGAAATCGCCGCCGACTGCGGCATGTCGGTCGGCAATCTCTACCGTTTCTTTGACAACAAAGAGGCCATCGTCAAGGCGGTGGCGCAGTGGACCCACGAAAACCGCTTCCAGGCGATGGTCGCGGCGGTCGATCCCGCCGCCCCGGCGTTGGCGCAGATTGCCGCCGCCCTCACCGCCCGGATGCGGCTGACCCACCAGATCACCGCCTCGGCGCCGCGCATCATGGAGATGATCCAAGAGGTGATTCAGAACCACCCCGAGGTGCTGGTTACCCTGGAGGCCAAAACCATCGACCTGCTGGCGGGGATCCTCGAAGAGGGGATGGCGCGGGGGGAAATCCGCCGCGACGACCCCCGCAAGCTGGCCGCAGTGATCGAACATTCCAGCCTGCGCTTCAACCTGCCGGTCTTCCTGGCCCAGCTGCCCCTGGAGCAAATCCAAACCGAGCTGGCCGACCACCTCGAACTCCTCGCCCTGGGGCTCGCCCCCCGATCTGCCGTCTAACGAACGCATAGGGAGACCCCCATGATCCGCACCCGTTTGCTCGCAGCCACCTTGATCGCCCTGCCTGCGGCGGCGCTGCCGCTGTCCGCCCTGGCCGACCCGACCGGTCTTGAGGTCATGCAGCAGGTCGACACCCGTCCCGACGGTAGCGACCTGACCCAAACCATCGAACAAAAGCTGATCGACGCCCGCGGCTCGGTGCGCGAACGAACCATGGTGTCGCTGCGGCTCGATATCGGGGCCGACAAGAGGCAGATCAGCTTCTTTTTGGAGCCGACCAACGTGCGCAACACCGCCATGCTCACCTACGACTACGACGGCGCCGAAAAAGACGACGACCAGTGGCTCTACCTCCCGGCGCTCAAAAAGGTGCGGCGCATCGCCTCGGGCGACCGGGGCGATTACTTCATGGGGACCGACTTCACCTTCGAGGACATCAAGCAGACCCCGGAGCTGGCCGACTACACCTGGAAGCTGCTGGGCAGCGCCACGGTCGACGGTCGCGACTGTTGGGTCGTGGAGGGGATTCCGGCCAGCGCCGATCTGGTGCGCGACCTGGGCTACAGCCGCAGCGAGCACCGCGTCGACAAGGAGCGGCTCATCGCGCTGCGGGTCGACTATTGGGACCGCACCGGCAAATCCTTGAAGGTGATGCGGGCGCTGGAGGTGGCGCAGATTCAGGGGTTCTGGTCGATTGCCCACTCCGAGATGGAGAACCTGCAAACCGGCCACAAGACCGAGATGACCTTCTCGGATCAGAAATACGACACCGGGCTGGATGAGGAGCTGTTCAGCGAACGGACGTTGAAGCGAGGGTGGCGGCAGTAAAGGGGGTACCCGCTGTCCGACACATCGGACCCGTCAGACTTGTCGGACCTGTCCGACGCCATGAATACAAAGGGCTTTGCCATGACCCGTCTTTTCCGCTGGATCGTCGACCACCCCAAATCGACCTTGCTCTTGGTTCTGCTGACCACCGTCTTGCTGGCCAGCCAGATGCGCCACATGCGCATGGAGACCAACATCGAAGAGATGCTCCCCAAGACGATGGACGCCTACATCAACAAGCAGGTGCTCGAAGAGCGCTTCGGCGCCGCCGACATGGTGGTCATCGGCATCCTCAACGACGCCCCGAGGGGATCTACAACCCCCATACCCTGGGGCTGATCGAAGAACTGACCGTCTGGCTGCAATCGCGTCCCGAGTTCCAAACCCTGTCGCTCAACGACCTGCTCAGCCTCTCGACGATCAAAGACATTCGCGGCACCGAGGAGGGGATGGAGGTGGAGCGCTTTATGGAGCGGGCCGCCGCCGATCCCGAGGCGATTGCCCACCTCAAGCAGCGGCTGCTCGACAACGGCCTCTACGTCGGCTCCATCGTCTCGGCCGACGGGCAGGGGACGCTGCTCGTGGTCAAACCGGCCCCCGACATGGTCGGCCACTACGACCAGATCCATAGCCTGATCGCCGACAAGATCGCGCAGATCAAGCAGCGGGGGGGGAGCGAGGAGATCCTCTTCTCGGGTCGACCCATCATCGAGGGGGTGTTCGGGATCTACATGCCGGCCGAGATGAAGCGGATGCAGCCCATCGTCATGGGGCTGCTGGTGCTGCTGCTGTGGCTGGCCTTCCGGGCGCCGCGCGGGGTGTTCTTGCCGCTGGCGGTGGTCGTTCTGGCCGAGCTCTGGACCTTGGGGACCATGGCGGGGGCGGGCAAGCCGATCTACACCATCACCACCATGCTGCCGGTGTTGATCCTCGCCATCGGCATCGCCGACGCGGTCCACTTCCTCAGCCGCGAAGGCTCTTTGGCCCACGCCAATCCGAGCTGGAGCAAGCGCGAGCGCATTCTCGAAACCATGCACGAGCTGTGGAAACCGATGCTGATGACCTCGGTGACCACCGGCGCGGGTTTCCTTTCGATGCTCTCCTCCGACGTGATTCCGATCCAACTCTTCGGCGTCTTCGCCGCCATTGGGGTCGCCTACGCCTTTTTCATCACCGTCACCCTGCTCCCCGCCGCGCTGATGCTGCTCAAGGAGCACCCCGCCGCCGAGCGCAAGGCGATCTTCTCGGGCTACATCGATTGGATGGGGGGGGCGATCCTCAACCATCGCAAGACGATCCTGGCCGTTTTTGCCGTCGTCGTGCTGATCGGGGCGGCGGGCTTAAGCCAGTTGTCGGCCAATAGCTCGATGGTCAACAACTTCAAGCCGGGCGATCCGCTGCGCACCGCCGACACGGTGCTGAACGAGCACTTCTCGGGGACCAACGCCCTGGATCTGATGATCGATACCGGCAAGGCCGACGGGCTGCTCGATCCCCAGGTGTTGCAGGGGCTGGCCAAGATTCAGAGCGAGGCGGAGCTGATGCCGGTGGTGGGCGATTCGAGCTCGATTGCCGAATTCCTCGCGACCATGAACGAGGTGATGCACTCGGGCGACAAGAGCTGGCGGGCCGTCCCCGACTCCTCCGACCTGGCGGCCCAATACCTGCTGCTCTACTCCTTCTCGGGGGCGCCCGACGATTTCGCCACCTTCATCACCGGCGACTACCGCATGGCCCACCTGCGCCTGAACCTGAAAACCGACGAGACCGCCGCCGTCGACCGGGTGGTGGAGCGGCTGCACAGCTTGAGCGACGAGATCTTCCCGGCGGCCCAGGGTTACAAGGTGGAATGGGCCGGTTCGGCCTACACCAACCACCGCTTCAGCGAGCTCATCATCTCGGGGCAGATCCGCTCCCTGCTTTGGTCGCTGAGCATGATTTTGATCGTCTGTTTGGTCCTGTTCCGCCGCATCCAACTGGCGGTGCTGGCGATGATCCCGGTGGCGCTGGCGGTGGTGGTCGATTACGGAGTGATGGGCTGGCTGGGGATTCCGCTGGACATCGGCACCGCCCTGCTCGGCTCGATTGCGCTGGGGATTGGGGTCGACTTCGCCCTGCACTACCTCTACCGCTACCACGACCTGCGCACCAACGCAGGGATGGAATACGAGGCGGCAGTACAGGAGACCAACCACTCGGTGGGACGGGCGGTGCTTTTCAACGCCTTCGTGGTCATCGGCGGCTTTTTGGTGCTGCTCAGCGCCCACCTTTACCCTCAGATGAAGCTGGGGGCTCTGGTCAGCGCCTCGATGCTGGTTTGTTACCTGGCCTCGACCTGGCTCTTCCCGGTGTTGTTGGGGATGGGTCGTAGGCCGGTGGTTTAACCGCGATTTGATCTCGGTCCTATAAGACCTATAGGACCCCTGGGACCTATCAATAACCATGAAAAAACCACTTCTGACCCTTGCCTTCGCCCTGGCCGCCGCCCTACCGGCCCCGGTCGCTTCAGCAGCCGCCAGCGATTGGAGCACCTTCGGCACCCTGAAAAACGAGACCGCCTCCTTCGTCTCGGGGGACGAGCGGCTCGACAAGTCGCAAAACCGGCTCGATCTGAGCGTCGAGGGGTACCTGAGCGACGCTTGGGAATTCCACGGCCGCCTGCTCACCTGGTACGACGCCGCCGCCGACTGGGTGGGGGATCGTCCCGGTTGGACCGGCCCCATCCGCGACCACTACCGCACCTTCGGCGAAACCAAGGAGGCCTTCTTCCTTTATGGGGGCGACAGCTTCGATCTGCGCCTGGGGCAGCAGCAGATTGTCTGGGGCAAGATGGACGGGCTGCGTTTGATCGACATCCTCAACCCCCTCGACATGCGCGAGTTTCTGCTCGACGACTTCCTCGACTCGCGCATCGGGCTGGTCTCGGCCCGGCTCAACTATTACCTGGGCGACCACGAGCTGGAGCTGATCGCCATCCCCGACGCCCGCACCAATCGCCTGGCCCCCATGGGATCGCGCTGGGGCTTCGCCATGCCGAGCGTCCCGGCGGGGGTGACGGTCAACCTGTTGGGGGAGGCGCTGCCCAAGCGCGACGGGCGCGACACCGAGCTGGCCGCCGCCTGGCGTTCCAACATCGGCGGCTGGGATCTGTCGCTCAACCTCTTCCACGGTTTCAAGGCGGCGCCCTCCCTGCGCAAACAACTGAGCGCTGGGGTGATGACCCTGCAAGCGGTGCATATTCCGCTCGACGTGGTCGGGGGCTCATTTGCCAACGCCTTGGGCGACTGGGTGGTGCGGGGCGAGGTGGCGGTGAATCTGGGCGAGGGGATCAACACCAGCGACGTCGCTTGGGACCGCTCGGTCGCCCGCAAAACCACCCTCAACGGGGCGGTGGCGCTGGAGACCACCCGCAACAACTGGACGGTGTCGGGGCAGCTTTTCGGGCGGCGCATCCAAAACTATGAGGCCCGTTTGCAAGAGGCGCAGAGCAGCGGCTTCGCCACCCTGCGCGTCGCCACCGACTACCTCAACGAGCGGCTCAAACCCGAGGTGATGGTGCTGGTCGACTTGGCCGACCATGGCTGGATGGCCCGCCCCAAGGCGAGCTTCGAGATTTCGGACGCTTGGCTGGTCAACGGCGGCGCCGATCTCTTTGGGGGCGATCGGGGGTTCTTCGGGCAGTTTGCCGATAACGACCGCATCTACGCCGAACTGCAATACAGCTTCTAACCCATCGCGAGGAGACACCATGAAGCCCATCGTCCAAACCCTGATTCTGGCCGCCGCTCTGTTGAGCGGCGCCAATGCCATCGCCGACGAGGCGCCCGGAAACGACCTGCGGCTCATCATGCAGGGGCTGGAGCGCAGCATGACCGCCCTGGACGCCGCCCTGTGGCGGGGCAACCTGGGCGATGCCGCCGCTGCCGCCCGTCAGGTCGCCGACCATCCCAAGGTGGGGCAAGCGACCCGCGGCAAGATCAAGCAGGCGCTCGGCCCCGACATGCAGCGATTCGGCGAGGCCGACCACAAGGTGCACGAGGCGGCCACCGCCCTGGCCGAAGCGGCCCAGGCGGGCGACATCCCCGCCACCCACCGCGCCCGCCTGACCCTGCAACAGGGGTGCATGCAGTGCCACGAGGGATTCCGGGCTCGGGTGACGCCGGTTTTGCGCTGAGTCGGGCCTCTGGCCTTCAAAACCCGAGGACCCCGACCTTCACCTTGCCTGTGGGAGGCCACTTCTGTGGCCGAAGCGAAGCTGGGGACTTTCAACGACGAAAAGGTTGGGGCGACGGCCATCGCTGTTGCTCTTTGGAGGGCCACGCTCCGTCGTGGCCGCTTTTCCTTCAGCGCACAAAAGGAGGATGCGGGGCACATCGAGCAGACGGGGGTTGAGGTTCCAGCGTTGCCTCCCCATTCGCGGTCGGGGACCGCTCCTACCAAACACCACCCCCAACCCCGACCTTCACCCTTGCCCGTGGGAGGCCACCTCTGTGGCCGAAGCGAAGCTGGGTTGCCCCCCATTCGCGGTCGGGGACCGCTCCTACCAAAACCAACCCCCCAAACCCCGACCTTCACCCTTGCCTGTGGGAGGCCACCTCTGTGGCCGAAGCGAAGCTGGGGACTTTCAACGACGAAAAGGTTGGGGCGACGGCCATCGCTGTTGCTCTTTGGAGGGCCGTGCTCCGCCGTGGCCGCTTTTCCTTCAGCGCACAAAAGGAGGGCGCGGGGCACATCGGACGGGCGGGGGTTGAGGTTCCAGGGTTGCCTCCCCATTCGCGGTCGGGGACCGCTCCTACCAAACCCCCCCCCAAAAAAACCCCGACCTTCATCCCAGCCTGTGGGAGGCCACTTCTGTGGCCGAAGCGAAGCTGGGGACTTTCAACGACGAAAAGGTTGGGGCGACGGCCATCGCTGTTGCTCTTTGGAGGGCCATGCTCCGCCGTGGCCGCTTTTCCTTCAGCGCACAAAAGGAGGATGCGGGGCACATCGGACGGGCGGGGGTTGAGGTTCCAGGGTTGCCTCCCCATTCGCGGTCGGGGGCCGCTCCTACCAAAACCCACCCCCAACCCCGACCTTCACCCTTGCCCGTGGGAGGCCACCTCTGTGGCCGAAGCGAAGCTGAGTTGTCGGGGCGAGATCGGGTTTGGGTGGAGGTGGTCGCTGTTGCTCTTTGGAGGGCCGTGCTCCGCCGTGGCCGCTTTTCCTTCAGCGCACAAAAGGAGGGCGCGGGGCACATCGGACGGGCGGGGGTTGAGGTTCCAGGGTTGCCTCCCCATTCGCGGTCGGGGACCGCTCCTACCAAACCCCCCCCCAAAAAAACCCCGACCTTCATCCCAGCCTGTGGGAGGCCACTTCTGTGGCCGAAGCGAAGCTGGGGACTTTCAACGACGAAAAGGTTGGGGCGACGGCCATCGCTGTTGCTCTTTGGAGGGCCACGCTCCGTCGTGGCCGCTTTTCCTTCAGCGCACAAAAGGAGGATGCGGGGCACATCGAGCAGACGGGGGTTGAGGTTCCAGCGTTGCCTCCCCATTCGCGGT
>MNWR01000078.1 GCA_001872725.1 Proteobacteria bacterium CG1_02_64_396
CGGGTAATCGGTCCAAATTTCCCCGGTTTTTCGTCACATAGCCACCACTATGATCCTCAAAACCGTGAAAATTTGGCCTCGATTCCCCACTCGGCTCGCTACGGACGCTCAAGCCCGACAGATTCCTAGCTGTAGGCGTCCCTCCCCCCAGCGGGGGGAGGACAGATGGGGGGAGGATGTTCCATGGGGGATCGGTCGTCTCCATACGCGACGTCCCCCCTGTGACCGCAGCGAAGCCGGGTTGGCTGGGCTCGACCACGGTTGTGGCGAGCTTCCCGGCAATCCCCATGCCCCTTTTTGCCCCCCTTGACCCCCTTTGACCGCAAGAGGGCTATGCTCGAATCCCCGCCCAGAAAACGGAAACCCCGCTTCGGGGCGGTTTCCCCATTTGCCCTTCGGCCACCCATGACTCCAGCACCCCATCATCTGCCGCTGTTGCTTGCCCTGGTTTTGGCCCAGCCGGTGGCGGCCCAAGGTTTGGACGACCCCTTCGATACACAAGCCTTGACCCCACCCCCGGTTGGAGAACCCTGTACCCCCGCCCCGCTGGACCAACCCCTGACCCTGCTCGATGCGGTCGACAGCGCCCTGTGCGCAAGCCCCCAAACCCGGCAGATCTGGGCCAGCGCCAAGGTGCAGGGGGCGCAGGTCGGGGTGGCGTTGGGAGGGTATCTGCCCAACCTCGACGCCTCGGTCGCGCTGTCGCGCAGCCAAAGCAATGGGGTCGGACGGACCAACCAAACGGTGGGCGCCTCGTTGAGCTGGCTGCTTTACGACTTCGGCGGGCGGGATGCCCAACACGACAGCGCTCGCGCCCTGCTCGACGCCGCCTTGGCCAGCCAGGCGGCGGGGGTGCAGTCGGTGCTGCTGGCGACGGTCGACGGGTTTTATAAGGTTTGGTCGCTGGAGCAGGCGCTCACAGCCGCTCAGCAGTCCGAGGCGGCGGCCCGCACCAGCTTCGAGGCGGCCCAGGCGAGGCGCCAGGCGGGGACGGCGGCCCGATTCGACGAGCTGACCGCCAAAACCGCATGGAGTCAGGCGCAGCTCACCCGCATCACCGCACAGGGAAACCTCAACAACGCCCGTGGCGGTCTGGCTTCGCTCCTGGGGCGTGGACCCACGGCCCCCCTGACCTTAATCGTTGCCGAACCCTCCCCCCCTTCAGACGCTTTCGCTCAAGAGGTGACGGCGCTACTCGACCAGGCCAAGCGGCAACGCCCCGATCTGCTCGCCCAGGGGTTTCAGGTGGCGTCGGCCCAAGCCCAGGTCGAATCGGCCCGCGCCTCGGGGTTGCCGAGTCTGTCGCTGGGGGCGAGCGCCGGTTGGCAGCGCAGCAGCGGATTGAGCGACAGCCGTTCCACCAGCCTGGGGCTGACCCTCTCGATCCCCCTGTTTTCGGGTTTCACCACCACCTACCGCATTCAGGCCGCCCAGGCCCAGGTCGAGGCGGCCCGCGCCAGCCGCGACCAACTGGCTCGGCAGGTCGCCCTTCAGGTATGGAACGCCTACCAGGCGTTGACCACTGCCATCCAAAGCCTGCGCACCAGTCTCGATCTGCTGGCCAGCGCCCAGGAGTCGGAGCGGGTGGCGCGGGGGCGGTATGAGGCGGGGGTGGGCAACATCCTCGATCTGCTCAATGCCCAGACCGCCAGCGCCAACGCCCGGCAACAACGGGTCCAGGCCCTTTACGATGGGTACCTGGCCAGGATCACCTTGGCCCAGGCGGTCGGGGGGCTCGACCGGGAGGCGATCATTCAACTTGCCCCGGCCCATCCCCCCACTTCGGCCCCTCAGATGGGAGCGCAGCCATGAATCCCCCGCAGTCGCCATCCCTCTCCGCCGACGAATGGCTCCCGGAGCCGCCCCGGCATCGCCGCTGGCCCTGGCTGGTGGCGGCGCTGCTGCTGGCGGGGGGCACGCTGTTTGGGTGGATGCGGGGGGGAGAGAACCCCGACCCGGTTTACCGCACCCTGCCTGTGGAGCGGGGCGACGTGGTGCGGCAGGTCGCCGCCAATGGCACCCTCAACCCGGTCAACGTGGTCAGCGTCGGTACCAATGTCTCGGGGACGGTGAAGAAGCTCTACGTCGATTTCAACGATCAGGTCGAGAAGGGGCAGGTGCTGCTCGAAATCGAGGACGCTCTGCTTGCCGCCCAGGTGCGCCAGAGCCAGGCCTCCCTGGCCAGTGCCCAGGCGGCCCTTGAGCTGGCTCGGCAGACCGAAACCCGCAACCGCGATCTTCTTGCCCAGCAATTCGTCGCCCAGCAAGACCTGGATCAGGCGGTGCAGGGTCGTCAGGCGGCCGAGGCGGCGCTGGCTCAGGCCCAGGCCCAGGCCGAACGGGACCAAATCAACCTGAGCTACGCCGTCATCCGCTCCCCGATCTCGGGGGTGGTGATGGACCGGGAGGTCGATGTCGGGCAGACGGTGGCGGCCAGTTTTCAAACCCCCACCTTAATTAAAATCGCGCAGGACCTAACCCGGATGCAGATCGACGCCAGCTTTGCCGAAGCCGACATCGGCATGATCGAGCCGGGGCAGAAGGTCCGCTTCACCGTCGATGCCTACCCGGAGCGCACCTTCTCGGGGCTGGTGCGGCAGATCCGGCTCAACCCGGCGGTGGAGCAGAACGTGGTCACCTACGACGTGGTGATCGGAGTCGACAACCCCGAGCGGATTTTGCTGCCGGGGATGACCGCCTACGTCTCGATTGTGGTGGCTCAAAGCGCGGACGTGTTGCTGCTTCCCAACGCGGCGCTGCGTTTTCATCCCCGGGACGGGGCGAGCGGCGCCAGCGGCAAGGGGCGCAAGGGCAAGGATGGGGCGACACCGGGGGCGACCGTGTGGGTTCCCGAGGGGGCTGGGATCAAGCCGGTGAAGGTCGCGGTGGGCTTAAGCGACGGACGGATGACCGAGGTGCTCGCGGGTGATCTCAACGAGGGGGATGTGGTGGTGACCGGAGAGACCGGCGCCGCCAGCAGCAACGGCGCGACCCCGCCGCCCGTGATGCGGATGTTCTGATGGGTTTCTGGCCGATTGGCGATGGGGTTGCCGGGGCGGGGCGTTCGACCCTCACGCCAGCCCTCTCCCTGCCAGAGGGAGGGGGCAGGTTGTTGCCCTATCGGGCGGCCTTGCCCGCCTACGTCCCTACCGCTTTCGGGATGAGGAAATGAGGTCATGACGCAACCCCTCATTGAAGTCACCGCAATCGAAAAGGACTACCTCACCCCGGCCGGCCCCTTCCGTGCCTTGCGGGGGGTCGACCTGAGGGTGGCCAGCGGCGATTACGTGGCGGTGATGGGGCCGTCGGGGTCGGGGAAGTCGACCTTCATGAACATCCTGGGTTGCCTCGACCGTCCCAGCCGGGGGCGCTACCGCTTGGCGGGGCACGAGGTGGGGAGCATGGGGCGCGATCAACTGGCCCGCATTCGGGGGGAGGTGATCGGGTTTGTTTTTCAGGGCTTCAACCTGCTGCCCCGCATGAGCCTTGAGGACAACGTCGCCCTGCCGCTGGTCTATGCCGGGGTCGACAAAGCGACCCGGCGGGCGCGAGCGCGGGCGATGCTGGCGCGGGTTGGTCTTGAGGGATATGCCCAGTCGCCCCCCAACAAGATCTCGGGGGGGCAGCAGCAGCGGGTCGCCATCGCCCGCGCCCTGGTCAACAACCCCAGGCTGATTTTGGCCGACGAGCCGACCGGCAATCTCGACACCCACACCAGCGCCCAAATCATGGCGCTGTTCGACAGTCTCAACCGCGAGGGGATGACCTTGGTGCTGGTCACCCACGAGCCCGACATCGCCCTGCATGCCCGCCGTCTGGTCCGGTTTCGCGACGGCAAGATCGCGCACGACGGTGGCCACGAGGGGGGCCACGACGAGGGGAGCCCACCATGATTTGGACCCTGCTCGGTCAGGCCTGGCACGCCATGGGGGCCAACAAAATGCGCACCTTCCTGACCATGCTCGGGATGGTGATCGGGGTCGGAGCGGTGGTGCTGATGATGGCGATGGGACGGGGGGCCGAGGAGCGGGTCAACCAGACGATCCAGTCGATGGGGGCCAACCTGTTTATCGTCTTGGCGGGAGCGGTTACCTCGGGGGGGGCGCGGATGGGTTCGGGGGGGGTCCACACCCTGGTGATCGAGGATGGCGAGGCCATCGCCGAGTTGCCCGGCGTTTTGGCCGCCGCGCCGGTCTACCCCCGCAGCGCCCAGGTGATTCATGGCAATGCCAACTGGAGCACCGCAGTCTACGGGGTCACCCCCGATTACCTGGCGGTACGTTCTTGGGAGATGGCCTCCGGCAGCCCCTTCTTCGACACCGAGGTTCGCTCCGCCACCCAGGTTTGCCTGCTGGGGGAGACGGTGGCGACCAACCTCTTCGGGGGTGAAAACCCGGTCGGCAAGACGATCCGCATCCGCAACGCCCCCTATCTGGTGCTCGGGGTGCTGGCCCGCAAGGGGCAAAGCCTCGACGGTCGCGACCAGGACGACACCATTCTCGTCCCCATTACCACGGCGCAACGCAAACTTTTCGGCACCCGCCACCCCGGCGTGGTACGGATGATCATGGTGCGGGCGACCTCGGCCCAGACGATGGGGGAGGTCGAACGCGAAATGGGGGCGCTCCTGCGCCAGCGTCACCGCGTTCGCGACGGCGAGGAGGACGACTTCACCATCCGCAACCTCTCGGCGGTGGCCGACGCGGCAGCCGAGAGCACTCAGGCACTCTCGACCCTGCTCGGGGCGATTGCCTCGGTCTCGCTGCTGGTGGGGGGGATCGGGATCATGAACATCATGCTGGTCTCGGTGACCGAGCGCACCCGAGAGATCGGCATCCGCATGGCCATCGGGGCGCGTGAGCGCGATGTGTTGATTCAGTTTTTGCTGGAGGCGCTGCTGGTCTCGGTGGTGGGGGGGATGCTGGGGCTGGCGCTGGGGGTTCTAATCGCCCTGGGGCTGGAGCGCTGGGGCGCCATCGACGTGGTCATCACCGGCTCATCGGCCCTGATCGCCTTCGGGGTCGCCGCCTCGGTGGGGGTCTTCTTCGGCTACTACCCGGCCCGCAAAGGGGCCAGGCTCGATCCCATCGAGGCGCTGCGCTATCAGTAGGGCCAAAACCCAAAGGCGGACGCACGCGAAAGCCGCGAAACGCTCTTGACCTGGGAAACACTGAACCAATCAACGCTTGCTCAAGGACAGAGTGAAGCAAAAAGGGCGGAACACGCGCAGCGGCGGAGAGATTCGCCACCGGGGGGTGAGGCCCGAACCGAAGAGGCGACCCAGCGCAGAGCCCCCCCTGGAGGGACGAGCTCCGTCGCGTCCGCCTTTCGTCCACCCACAAAAGCGACACGACGGAGCGTGGCGCTCCAAAGTGCAACACCCACCACCACCGCGTCTGTCATCGGCGGGAATGCCACCCCGTTGAGTCCACCGGTTTTTGTAGGGGGCGTCCCCGACGCCGATGCAGGGGGTCCCCAACCCCGATCCTTTCGCCCCTGAATGGAGCGGTGGATTCGGGGTGTGCCGAGGGCGCTTCGTCGTTGTATTCGACGCTGCGCAAAAACCCAAAGTAGGCGCCTTGAAGCGAGCAACAAGCGAGGGCGGAACAATATCGATGAAAAATCCGGGTTAGGTCGCCTCTTACGACCGCGCACCATTTTGGCGACCCATCCCTGGGCCGCTCGGAAGCGCCAATCAATCAGCGCTTCCTTAGGTGCCTGTCGATCGGCTCAATCGTCCTCCCACCGTCCCCACCGCCCCGGAATCACCACGTTGTCCTCGCTGAAATTCCCCTGTTGAGCCCCCGGATGGCAGGCCATGCAGTTGGCCATGGTTTTGATCTGGGGGTTGGCGGTGATCCAGCGGGCGTCGATCTCGTGGTGTTTGCGCCGTATGTACCGGGTCTCTGAAATGCGCGCCGGGGTTTGATCGGCCGGAATCGAGTCGATCATGCGGCTCGAACGGCGCCAAATACCCGACTCGGCGGCGTTTTGGATCAGGTAGTCGGTCAGTTGGGTCTGGGTCGCCCCGTCGAGGGAGGCGTCGTCGCCGAAGTGGTTGCCCAGGTCGCCCATGATCTTCTTCCAGGAGCGCTGCGGCAGCAGACCGGGAATGTAGGCGGTGTGGCAGGCGCCGCACTCCTGGATGTAGGTCGGATCGAGGGTGATCGGGGCCGAGGAGCCGTGGCGATCGGCTTGGGCACTCAAGGTAGAGGCGAGCGCGATGGCTCCGGCGGTCAGGGCTGTGGCGATGGTTTTCATCCGGTTCTCCTTACAAATTGCGCAGGTAGGTCAAAACGTCGCCCTTGATCTGGGGCGATAGTTCGGCGCCGGTGACCCAGGTGCCGTTGCGTTTGAGCCATTTGGCCATGAAGGCGGGGTCGGTCAGCCGCTGCGGGTTGACCGAAGGGGCGAGCGGGTCGATGAGTTTGCCGGTGTCGGCGTGTTGCCCCCCCTTGCGGGGATCGCCGGTGTGGCAGGTCGCGCAAGAGCGGGCAGCCCCCCCATCCGGGTTGGGGAAGCCCTTGGTCCAGAAGGTTTTGCCCGCCTTGGCCGAGAAAGGTCCGGCCCCCTGGGATTGGTATTCAGCCAGCAGGTCGTCGACCGGTGCCGCTTGAGCGGCGCTCGCCCCCAACAGCAGGGCGGCGGCCATGAGGATGGAACGTTTCATGGGGTTTTCTCCAATGATTGAGGGGGAAGGTGCATGGCCCCCGCGTGAAAGGTGCCCGCCTCGGCGTCGCGGTGGCAGGCTTGGCAGTTGATGGCGCCGCGCACCGCTTGGCTGCGCCAAACCGCGTCGGAAATCTCGCTGTGTTTGTGTTTCCAGTAGGGCAGTTCGGTGATGCGCTGCGGCGCTTGATCGAGGGTGATGCGGTGGGTGAGTTTGTAAGCGGCGCCGGTCGGTAGCCGCTCGGCGGCGTTGACGGTTAAAAAGGCCTCGATGTGGCGGGCGGTGGCGGTGTCGAGGTCGAGGTCCTCGCCGAAGTGGTCGTGTTGTTCGGCCATCATCCGCTGCCAACTGCGTGCCGGAAGCAGCGAGGGGGCAAAAGCCAGATGACAGCTGGCGCATTCTCTTTGCCAGACCGGATTGTTCGGCAACCCGGGGCCCGCAAAAGGGGTGAAGGGGCGCTGCTCGGTGGCACTCGCCCAGGGGAATAGGGCGGTGGCAACGCTGACCACGGCGACCAGCAGCAGCAGGGCGGCGATTCCGGTGTGGTTGTCCACCGAGGCCACGCCGACGATGGGTTTACGCCCGGTGAGCATCGCTAAGGTCAGGTTGTAGCGCAGCAGGCGGCTTTCGACCACCACCCCGGCGACATGAATGCCGACCGCGCCAAGCAGCCCCCAGGTTAGGATTTCGTGCAGCTCGGCCAGGGTCGCGCCGGTTGCCACGTCGATCCCGCCAGCCAACCAGCCGCTGTGTTCCAATCCCCCCAGAGCGCCCCAGCCGAGCAGGGCAATCGACAGCACACCTGCCAGCAACAGCAGGATCATCCACCCCCCCGTGGGGTTGTGGCCCGGTTCATGGCTGGGTTGGCGGCGCAGGATGGCTTGTACATGCCCCCGCACCGCCGACACCCCCCGCACGAAGTCGGCAAACCGGGCATAGCGGCTGCCCACAAATCCCCAGAACAACCGCAAGACAACCAAGCCCCCCGCCAGGGAGCCGACCACCAGATGCAGATAAAGCCAGCGGCTCTCCCCCGAAGTGAGAAAGGCGGTCGCCATGGCGCCGACCAGGAGCCAGTGAAAAAGTCGGGTGGGTAGATCCCAAATACGGGTGGTGTTCATCGAGAGCTTTCCATCAGGGATGCCAGAATGGGCGGCATGATGGGCAGGCAATCGTTTCGGGTGGGTGAACAGACCATGACCGTCTGTTCATACATCGTCAGGGGGGGAGGGGGGCGTGCAGGACAAAAAAAGAGGGCGGCCCGAGGGCCGCCCACCAGTGAGAGGAAGAAGTCCTACCGGTACTACAACAACACAACATCCATTGGCTGGATACCCAGGAGGTCCAGTTTTGGAGCGGTTGGTCGCCCCTAGGTCGGGGAACCTGGGGGCGAGCTAGGCGGGCTAGAGGAGGAGGACCCGCCTATTAGGGTGTTAGTGCAACCTTCATTCTGTAATTTCTGCCTTCCCTGTTGGCCGGGGTCTTAGGTTCTTCTTTGATGCCGCTTTTCACTCACCCTTGAAGGAGAAACGTCATGGCCGTACACGTAGACCCCAGCCACCCCTTGGAGGGGGCTTTTTCGGCGTTGTTGAATCAGGGCCTGGATGGCGCCGGAGAGGCGCTTCGAATTCTGATCAACGAGGCT
>MNWR01000079.1 GCA_001872725.1 Proteobacteria bacterium CG1_02_64_396
CGATTACCCGCCGGCGCACGACTGCATGGATGCAGGAGGTAGAGCAATGCAGGAGCAATTGCCGAGTAGGACGATCTCAAGTCCGACAGACTCCTAGGATGCTGACCCGGTTGCCCTCGGTATCAAAAAACGAAACGTAGAGCCCCACGCCGGGGATTGGCATCGGCTCCCCCAGCACCTTGCCCCCGGCGGCGGTTACCTTGGCCATTGCCTGCTCAATATCGCCCACCCCAATCACCACCGAGGGGACCTGGGCGGGCATAGCGGGGTCTTTCGGGAACAGGCCGCCGTTGATTCCCCCGCTGGGCGCCCCCGGTTGGGCCTGCCCCTCGACGGTGGTGGCCAGCACATACCCCCCCATTTCCTCCCCCAGCGCCTGCATCTTCCAGCCGAAGGCCTGCTCGTAAAAGGCGATGGCGCGGGCGGCATCTTCATACGGCATTTCAAAATGGACGACGGGATTCATGGTGTTTCCTCCTGGCTTGAAAGGGGATGAGGATCAAGAACTGCGGCGCAGCAGCGCCGCCATGCGCTCCATGGTTTCGCGGACGCCCGGTTCGCAATTGGTAGCCAGCATGGCGTCGCGGTTGGCCAGCGCTTGAAAGGCGGTATGGCCGATGTACCGGGTTTGATGGCCAACCGCCTCGAAACGGTGGGTGTCGAGGGCCACATGGTCGGGGGCGCCGCCGTATTCGAAGGTTGAAACCAGCAAGTGGGGCGGGGCGACGGTGTGGTAGACCCCGCGAAAACGGTGGATCCCCCCCCTGGGATCGCGCTGTTCGATGGACCACTGCCCCCCCGGCCGCACCTCCATGGTTTCGACCGTGGTGGTCAAATAGGCGGGCCCCCACCACGCGGGAACTGCGGCGGGATCGGTCCAGGCGGCAAAAACCCGATCCACCGGGGCGTCGAAAAGGTAGCCGACCGTGAAGACCAATTGCCCTTCTGGGGCGATGAATTCGAATGAGGATGAGGGCATAGGGGGCGCCTTCTGGGTGTGTTATGGACCCTTTTGCAGGACGACATGGGTGGCGTTGGGGGAGGGATGGTGCTCGGTGCAGGCAAAGCCGAGGGCGGGCAGGTCGATGCCGTTCAGCAGCGCCTCCCCCCGGCCGAGCAAAACCGGGGAGATGGCCAGGTGCATCCGGTCGATCAGCCCCGCTTGCAGATACTGACGGATCGTGGCGATGCCGCCGCCGATCCGCACGTCTTTGTCTGCGGCCGCCTGCCGAGCCTGATCCAAGGCGGCGTGGATCCCCTCGGTGACGAAATAAAAGGTGGTCCCCCCCGCCATGACCAGCGGCTCGCGGGGGTGGTGGGTGAGGACGAAGACCGGTGTGTGATAGGGGGGCTCGTTGCCCCACCACCCTTTCCAGCGCTCGTCGGGCCAGGGACCGCGGATCGGACCGAACATGTTGCGCCCCAGGATCCAGGCGCCGAGGTTGTCAAACCCCCGTGCGGCAAAGTCGTCGTCGACCCCGGTGGTGCCGTCGCCGGCCGCTCCGTTATCGCCGTGCATCCGCATGAAGGTGCGGGTCGGGAAGACCCAGCGGTGCAGCTCCATCCCCCCTTCCCCCAGTGGGTTTTCGAGGCTTTGGTTTGGCCCGGCGCCAAAGCCGTCGATGGAGATGGAAAAACTATCGACCCGAAGTTTTGACATGGCAGCCCCCTTTTGGCGACACGATACAACCATTGATGATGGAGTTTGAAGCCGATGACCACCCGTTAAGGAAGCGCTGATTCAAGGCTCCTGCCTCTTAATCAGCACGCTACGCAACAACCAACAGTTTTTGCTTCGCTTTCAAAATCAGCAGAGCTTCGGCGACTTAGATCGCCTCCTACGTTCCTGATATTGGCGACCCATCCCTGGGTCGCTCGGAAGCGCCATTCAATCAGCGCTGCCTTAACGACCCCGCAGGTCTCTGTTTGGGGCAGGGCGCAAGGTTGGTCCATCCGCCTATTCCACGATGGGGGGAGGAGACAAAAGGTTCGCTCGGGGTCCGATCCCACCCACGGCCAGGTCGTGCCGGGTGGCCGAACCGCCCTGAATCGGGTAGAACCTCCCCCCTTTTTGTACCCCAAAAACCCAGGAGGAATCTCATGGAGATCGCGCTCGTCCTTATCGCCGGATTGTTGTTCGGGGTTGCTGTCGCCTGGTCGGTCTTGCGCGGGGGGCGAGAGCAGGGGATCGCGCAAGGGCGCGCCGAGGGGCAAGGTGAAATCGCCACCCTGGCCGAGCGTCTGCGTCGGGCGGAGGAGGATCTCCAGCGGGAACGGGAACAAACCAGGCGCTGGGAGGGGGAGTTGGGGGCAGCCCAGGCGGAGCTCGATACGGTGCGGGACGAGCGGGCCCGGTTGCAGGAGCGGGCGGCCCGGATCGCCCCCTTGGAGCAGGAGTGCGACACCCTCAAGGCGGCGCTGGAAGAGGCACGGGGGCAGGCCGTCCGTTTGACCCGAAGCGAGGCCGAGAGGGGCAAGGCGCTGGAGGGAGCGGTGGAGCAGACCGCCGAGGTGCGGCAGGCGCTCGAACAGGAACGGGAAAAAACCGAGGCCCTACAGCGGGAAACCCGGCATCTATCGACCCGGATCGGCGAACTCGAAACCCTGTTGAAGCAGGAACGGACCCAAGCGCAAGAGAAACTCGATCTGCTGCATCAGGCCGAGCAGAAACTCAGCGATCAATTCAAGAACCTCGCCAACGAAATCCTCGACGAGAAATCCAAGAAATTCACCGAGCAGAACCAAAGCAACTTGGGGGCGCTGCTGGGCCCTCTGCGCGAGCAGATCGAGGGGTTCAAAACCAAGGTCGAGCAGACCTACCAGCAAGAGGCACGCGAGCGTCATTCGCTCAAGGATCAGATCGAACTGCTGGCCAAGGGGAGCGCCAAGATCTCGGAAGAGGCGATCAATCTGGTCAACGCGCTCAAGGGCAACGCCAAAACCCAGGGTAACTGGGGCGAGATGATGCTCGAACAGGTGCTCGACAGCTCCGGGCTGCGCAAGGGGCAGGAGTACGAGGTGCAGGTCAGCGTCAGCGACGAGGAGGGGCGACGGCAGCAGCCCGACGTGGTGGTCAACCTGCCCGAGGGCAAGCGGATTGTTATCGATGCCAAGGTCTCGCTCATCGCCTACGAACGCTTCGCCAACGCCGACAGCGAGGAGGATCGCCAAACGGCGCTCAAGGAGCACATCGTCTCTTTGCGTGCCCACATCAAGGGGCTTTCGGGCAAGGAGTACCAAAAGCGTTTCGGCGCCCAATCCCCCGATTTTGTGCTGATGTTCATCCCCATCGAACCGGCCTTCATGGCCGCCACCACCGGCGACCGCGATCTGTTTCAAGAGGCGTGGTCGCTCAACATCGTGCTGGTCAGCCCCAGCACCCTGCTTGCCATGCTGCGCACCATCGCCAGCGTCTGGCGCCAAGAAAACCAGAACCTCAACGCCCAGAAGATCGCCGAGCGGGGGGCAGAGCTGTACGACCGGCTGGTGGGGTTCGTGACCGATTTAGAGAAGGTCGGCGCCCGGATCCGCGACGCCCAGAACGTTTTCGATGAGGCCCACAAAAAACTGGCGACCGGGAGGGGCAACGTCATCCGCCAGGCCGAGATGCTCAAAGAGTTGGGGGTCAAGCCGAGCAAGGTGCTGCCGGTGGCGATGGTCGAACAGGCCGAGATGGGGGCGGGGCAGGGGCAACTGGCGGGGCCGGAGGCGGGGTAAGGGTGATTCTCTTGCCCTTGTTTTGCTTGGTGCGGCGGGGGTCGAACGGCTCGCCCTTCGACAAGCTCAGGGTGAGCGGTTGTTGCTGAAGCAGCTTCCACCCCAACCCTCTCCCCGGTGCCGGGGAGAGGGGGCAAAGGCGGGGCAGTCCGGGCGTCGGCTGGCTTTACACCCCCTCGCCCCCCTATAGGGGGAGAGGGCTGGGGTGAGGGGGCGGCCCTGCGGGGGTGCGGGTTGTTTTTGAGGAGGCGGCGATACGTGCGCTGGCCGAGTGGCCCCTGTTGCCCCTCTGCACCACCCCTCACCCCGGTGCTGGGGAGAGGGGGCAAAGGCGGGGCAGTCCGGGCGTCGGCTGGCTTTACGCCCCCTCGCCCCCCAGAGGGAGAGGGCTGGGGTGAGGGGGCGGCCCTGCGGGGCGTGCGGGTTGTTTTTGAGGAGGCGGCGATACGTGCGCTGGCCGAGTGGCCCCTGTTGCCCCCCACCTCCACCGGAGGCGGGTGCTTGATTAGCCCGCAACCGTCCGTTTCGGCCAAAGCGATCCCACCACCATCCCAAGGACACTCATCAAAAACCCGGCAAACTGGGGCGGCATCAGACCTTCACCCTCGGGGGCGATGAACTCCATGGGGATCCAGGTCGCCACCCCGAAGGCAATCGCCATCACCGCCCCCAAGGTGTTGGCCCGCTTCCAGTAGATCCCGGCGATCAGAGGGGTGAAGGCCATCACCAGGGTCACCTTGTAGGCGTTCTCGACCATGGTGTGGATGGTGGTCTCAGACTCCAGCGCCCACAGGGCGTAGAGGGTTACCGCGACGGCGAAGCAGCCCACGACGATGCGGGTCATGATCAAAAACTGCGCGTCGCTCAAGTGGGCGAAACGTTGTTTGAGAAGGTTTTCAGAGATCATCACCGAGGGGGCCAGCAGGGTTCCCGAGGCGGTCGACATAATCACCGAGAGCAGCGCCCCGAAAAAGATCACCTGGGCCAGCAGCGGTAGATGCCCCATCACCAGGGCAGGGAGAATCTGCTGGGTGTCCTCCTCCATCAAGCGGGCGACCATGTCGGGGTCGATCAAGACGGCGGCGTAGGTCATGAACATCGGTACCGCCGCAAACACAAAGTAGGCGATTCCCCCCCAGACGGTCCCCCACACCGCAATCTTCTCGCTTTTGGCCGAGTTGGCCCGCTGGAAAACATCTTGTTGCGGCACCGAGCCGAACCCCATCGTCAAAATGCCCGAGATGAAGGCCAGCATCGCCACTGCGTTGAGTTCGGGCCAGAAGGCAAATTTGCCTGCATCCCAGGCGTGACTCACAACCGGCCCCACCCCGCCACTCAGATCGCTGACCATGATGGCGATCCAGAACAGCCCGATGACGATCACCACCATCTGCACGAAGGTGGTCAGCGCCACCGACCACATACCGCCGTAAATCGTGTACATCGTCACCACCGCCGCCCCGATCAAAATCCCTTGCACCTGGGTGATCGCCCCATCCGACAAGATGCTGAAGACCAGCCCCAGCGCCGTCACCTGGGCCGAGACCCAGCCCAGGTACGACAAGGTGATGGCGATGGAGACCACCACCTCGACCGGACGGTTGAACTTGGCCCGGTAGAAGTCGCCGATGGTCATCAGATTCATGCGGTACAGGGGGCGGGCGATGAAGAGGCCGAAGAGGATCAAACACAGCGAGGCGCCGAAGGGATCGGAGAGGAGTCCCGAAAGCCCCTCGTCGACGAAGGTGGCCGGGATCCCCAGCACCGTCTCGGCCCCGAACCAGGTGGCGAAGACCATCGCCACCACCACCGCCATGGGCAGGCTGCGCCCGGTGGTGACGTAGTCGCGGGCGTTGTGGACCCGGGTGGCGGCGTAGATGCCAACTCCGATCGAGAGGACGAGGTACAGCACCACGAAACCAATGAGCATGGATCAGCCCCGAAACAAGGTGAATTGGGTGGCGGATGGGGGCACATCTTAGCGGCAGAAATTGGGGGAAGGGGAGAGGCGCAGGCAAAAAAACCCCTGCCGCTAAGAGGAGGTAAGCGGCAGGGGTGGGGTCGGCATCAAGGCGAGGGGATTGCCTCGATGCCGAGACGGAGCCCAGCCCGCAGGGGAGTGTCCGCCCCCCCGTAGGTGCCGGTGCTGCGGTTCGCACGACCGGAGGCCCTCGCCCCGGCGTCGCGATTCCCAAAGTAAGAACGGACAACAAGTGCCACGACGCAGGAAGAACCTGGGGGATTCTGCCTGCGGGGTTCATGGACGGGGGAAGGTTACGAAGGGGGGGCGGGGGGCGCATTGACAATTCGCAATGCGTCGCCGGTGTTGCCCCCCTTATGGAGGCGCTTTTTCGGCCGCACATAGAAGGGGTATGGGTTCAACACCTCCCCCATACCCCAGAGCGCCCCCCAACCGAGCCTTCGATCCAACAACTCGGCGTCGCTTCGGTGACAGAAATCGCTTCCCACAGGCAAGGTTGGTCAGGCGGGGTTGTTTTTTGTGGGGGCGGTCCCCGACCGCGATGGCAGGGCACCTTGCAACCGGCGAGAAGGGCGCCCATCCGAAGGTCGAGGCAGCGCAAGCAGCGGCCACGATGTACCAAAGGAAGCGCTGATTTAACAGTGATTCCGAGCGACCCAGGGATGGGTCGCCAAAATAGCGCTGTCGTAGGAGGCGACCCCGAACGCTGTCGTAGGAGGCGACCCCGTCGCCGAAGAAGCTCTGCTTTTGGTTTTTGCGTCGCGTGCCGATTCAAGGCAGGAGCCTTTCATCAGCGTTTCCCAAACGGGAGTGCTCAAGGGCACCTCTAAAAACCGTCGCGAGCGGCCCAGCCAAAAGTAGGCGCCTTGAGGGCGATGCAAGGCGCAGGTCGCGCAGCGACCCCGAAGCAGGAGCGAAGGGGCGACGCTGCAAGCGACCCGCAGGGTGGCCGATAGGATTCGGTCATGACCGAGGCATATCGTTGAATATGTTGAGGGAGCGAGCACCGCGCAACGCAGCAGATGGGCCGCGCAGTAGGTTTTTAAGGTGCCCTCAGGCGACCGAATTGGCGACCGCTTGCAGCCCATCCCGGTCGCAGGTCGGCGCGCCGGGGTTGCCGCGCAGCAGTCCCCCCCGCTTGAATTCGGCGATCACCCGGCTGGCGGTTTCGGTGGTGATCCCCAGCATCGCCCCCATGTCTTCGCGGCTGAACAGGGTGCAGGGGGACTGCGCCCCCGTATCGCTCAACCGCAGCAGCAGCCGGGCAACCCGGGCGCGGGCGGGGCCGGTCGAAAGCTCGGTGAGCCAAGCATCGGCCTGACTCAGGGCGCGGTGCCAGCGGGTGAGCAACGCCCGGTGCAGACGGGGGCTTTCTCTGTCGAGCCGCTCGATCACGGCGCGGGGCAGGCGGCAGACCTTGGTTTCGTGCAGGCAGATGGCGGTGTGGGCGTAGGGCTGCCCCAACAGCGCCTCCATCCCCGCCACGTCGCCGCTTTGAAGCAGCCGGACGATCCGGGTGGTGCCGTCGGCCAGGGTTTGCTCCAGCTTCACCAACCCCTGCCGCACCGTGAACAGCGCCTCCCCCGCCTGCCCATCTAGGTATAGAGGGGACTGGGGGGGAAAGGTCAGGTCGTCGATGGGCAGGTGAATCAACGAGAACTCCTCCTCCTTGAGCCCTGCAAACAACACCGACTCGCGCACCGAGCAGGTGCGGCAGTCGGCGGCGCCGTTCCAGGCTACCTGAATCGGAAAGGGTTTCATCGGCTCGCGGGGGCCTTCCCCAGCAGTCGGCGGGTTACCTCGCCGGCCAGGGTCAGGCCGAACAAAGGGGGCATGTAGCTGACCGTGCCGTTGACAGCTCGGGGCCGCCCATAACTCACCGGTTCCGGGGGGAGCGGCGGGGCCGGGGGCTCGGTTGAAAACACGGTCAGCACCCCCCGTCCCACCCCGCGTCGTTTGGCCCGACCGCGCATGTGGCGAGCCAAAGGGCAGATCGAAGTGTCGAACAGATCGCCGACCTGAATCCGGGTCGGGTCGACCTTCCCCCCCGCCCCCATGCTCGACGCCACAGGGATCCCCATGCCGTAGGCAAGGGCGACCAACGCCACCTTGCTGTTGAGCGAATCGATGGCATCCACCACGTAGTCGTAGCCGGTGGCAAGTTCGGTGGCCATCTCCTCTTCGCGCAAGAAATCGGCGATGGGATTCAGGTCGATTGCTGGGTTGATATCGCGGATACGCTCGGCCATCACCTCCACCTTCTTGCGCCCCAAGGTCGAGTTCATGGCGTGGAGCTGCCGATTGGCGTTCGAGGCCGAAATCGTGTCGTGATCGGCGATGGAAAGCCGCCCAATCCCCATCCGGGCCAGCGCCTCGGCGCAGTAAGAGCCAACCCCTCCCAGCCCCACCACCAGCACCCGGGCGGCACGCAAACGTCCGATCCCCTCGTCGCCGACGATGATGTGGGTCCGTTCGTAGAGGGGGGGCATAGAGGTGGTCATGAGGTGGTTCCCGTGGGCAAAAAAAGGGGGGAGAGGAAATCATAATCGCGCAGGCTGTTCGGCCAACCCCGTTGGTCGCGGGGTCATGGCGGCGCCACAAAGGCGGCACATTATCCCCGGCGCAGTTCTCAGGGGGAATCCATACCGATCTTATCGGGAGAGACATCATCATGGAAAAACGGCATATCGTTTTGGCCCTACGCGACGCCAAGAAGGCGCACATGCGCTGGGTCATGTTGGCCCAGGCATTGACCGAGGGGGTTCCTGTCGAGAAGAAATTCGTGCCCATGGAGCCCGACGCCTGCGATTTTGGGCGCTGGTACCACGGCGAGGGGCTGCTGCTGATGGGGTTTGCCGAATATGGCGAGATCAAATCCCCTCACGTGGCGCTCCATCACCTCTATCAAGAGATCTTCGAGCTGCTGTTCGGACGCGATCATAAAAGCTGGGCGGCCCGCCTGCTGTCCCCCAATGCCCTTAACCGACACAACATGGAGGCGGCTCAGGCGCTCATGTCTGAATTGCGCCGTATCTCGGGGGAGTTGATCGATCGGCTCAACCGGCTCGAACGCCGGGTGCTGACTCTGAGCGCCGAGGAGTGGGCCACCCTGGGTTCCGGTTGGGATAGCCCCATGGCCCACGTCAGCGCGGCCAGAAATCGTCGCGACGAAGCCCGCCGCAGCGCCCCGTTCGTTGGTTGTGCGATGGAATCGCCGACGGCGGGTTAATTCTTGTTCATGAATGACATGAGTCACAAAAAAGAGACCGTAAAGGTCTAGCGTAGCGACCATGCAGGGAGGGGGCGTGGATTGGCATTTTGAGGTCCGGTGGGACCAAAGGAGGTGGGTGATGGACAAGCGTGAGGCATTGCAGGCGGTGAAAGAGGCCAAGCGGCGGTATTTGCTCTGGGCGGGCCGGGTTGAGGCGATGCTGGAGGGGTTTGGGGACGAGGAGGTCCACGAGCATCCGGTTGTGTTTCAGCGCTGGCAGAGTCAAATGGGCAAGGTGCTGCACCATTTCGAGGAATTCAAAGCGCTCGAAACCGCCCATCTACAGGCACACGACCTGTTCCATGAGATCCACACCCTGCTTTCCGGACAAAGCGCCAAAGGGTGGGCGCAGCGGCTGCTTTCGTTCGGGGGGCAGCGCAGTGAGCCAGGGGCTTCGCCCCAGGATCTTCTGGCCGGTTTCAAACAACAGGCCGCCTTGGTGCTCGACCACCTCAATCGGCTCGAACGGCGTTTGTTGGTCATTCGCGATGCCGAGTGGGAGGCGCGGCAAAACGGCACATGGGGACGGCCGGTTCGGCGCGAACTCGATCCTGCCGATTGGGCGGTGATTACCCTGCATTGAGGTTGGGCATCGATTCAAAAAAAAGCGGGTGAGTGAAAGCTCACCCGCTTTTTTTGTGTCACCCAGGGGGTCCTTGGGAAGCGCTCATCGATCAGCGCTAAGACCGACGGTATCGCCTTTTAAGCCAGATGCAGCAATCGCCGGGCATTGGCGCTGGTCGCCTCGGCCACAGCATCCCGACTTATGCCCCGCAAATCGGCCACAATTTGGGCGATGTTGGGCAGGTTGGAGCTCTGGTTGCGCTTTGGGTCCGCACCAGCAAGGGGGATGTCGGGGGCGTCGGTCTCCAGCACGAGGCTTTCAAGGGGTAGGTCGGCCACCAAGCCCCTTAAATGCCGGGCCCTGTCGAAGGTCACTGCCCCCCCACCCCGAAGCAAAACCCCAAATCTTGATAATGCTGGGCCTGCTGCTCCGAGCCATTGAAGGCGTGCACGATGCCACCTCGGGGGACCGGATGGCGACGCAGCGCCCAGAGCACCCGGTCGTGGGCTTTGCGGGCGTGGATCAACACCGGTAAATCGAAGCGGCGGGCTAGGTCGAGCTGGGCGATGAAGGCGTTGAGCTGACGGGCAAAATCGTGATTGGTGGTCAGGAAGTCCAGCCCGATCTCCCCGATGGCGACCGCCGGTTCTTGTTGCAACCACCCCTCTAGCGCTTGGATGTGTTCCTGCCAGTGTTCGTCCAAATACAGGGGGTGCAGGCCGTAGGCCGGCTTTAAATCGGGATTGGCAGCGCACAAATCGCGGATCGGCTGCCAGGTTGCCTCCGTCACGGCGGGGATAACCTGCAATCCAACCCCGGCGGCGCGGGCTGCATGAAGGACCGCCTCGCGGTCGGGATCAAACTCGGCAGCGTCGAGGTGGCAGTGGGTGTCGATGAGGGTCACGTTGTGGGTTCCTGGAGTCCGTTGATCCGTAAAGCGCGGCAACGCTGCTGAAATGCCTTCATCTCGTCGGGATGAGGATCGGGGGCAAAGCGTAGCCGCTGATATTGCAGCGCTAGCGGCACAAGTCCACCGCTTTGGACCACCACCCAAGGCTCGACCCGGCGACAAAACGTCTCCACCCCCTCGCCAGGTAGCCGTTGGATGCCCAACTTAGCCAGCCGTTGCTCCACCTTGGCAAAGGCGGCCACCACCGGATCAAGCCCTGGTCGGCGCAGATGCAGCAGCGAAAACCAGCCCAAAAAGAGGGCAACGCCCACCCCCATGCCGACCGCCAGTCCCTGCCAGGTCTCCCCCAACCACCCCACCTTGCGCAGGAGCGATGCCTGCAATTCGGGGCCGAAGCCGATGACCCACTGATTCCAACCGTTGTTCAAGCTGTCCCAGCCCAAGCGCAGATTTTCGATCAATCGTTCCCCGAGCCCCCCCGCCAGGGCGTCGCGCAGGGCGGCCATACGTTCGGCGGGATCGAGACCCGCCAGGGCATCCAAATCGCCCAACGCCCCCATCCCCAGCTCGATCCGTTCGGGGGAGACGGTGGCGGTGGGGTCAACCCGCTCCCAGCCCGAGTTTTTCGTCCAGACCTCGACCCAGGCGTGGGCGTCGCGTTGACGCACGATCAGGTAGTTCCCCAGCGGGTTGAATTCCCCCCCCTGGTAACCGACGACCAGTCGCGCCGGAATCCCCGCCGAGCGCATCAGCACCGCAAAGGCGGTGGCGAAGTGTTCGCAAAAACCCCGCTTTTGCTCGAAAAGAAACTGCCGCACCGGATCCTCGATCATGATCGGCGGATTCAAGGTGTAGACGAAGGGCTGGCTGCGCAGCCAGTCGAGCCCTGCCTGTACCACCCCGTGGTCGTCGTCGGGATGTTGACGCCGCCAAGAGGCGGCCAGGGCGCTGACCTGGGGATCGGGGGGGGGCAGCGCCAGGCTGGCGCTGCGCTGTTCTGCATCGAGGGGGGTCGGCTTGGGGTCAAGCCGGGAGGTTACGTTGTAACGCAGCCGCTCGCTCAAGGGGCGGCGCAGCCACAGGGTTTCGTGGGGGTCGAGGTTGGCGTCGCCGGAGGCGACCGCCCGGTCGAGTCCTGGTAGCCAGCGTTGATTGTCGGGCTCCAGGGTGATGGTTTGAGAAATCCCCTGCTCCACCCCCGTTGTTTGTGGGGCCAATTTGGGGGGGAGCGCTCGCCAGGTCACCCCATCGGTCTGATCGAGCACGATGGTACGAAAATAAAGCTGGTTGCCGGGGGGCTTGGCGCCGTCGAACGCGACCCTAAAGGCGATGGCATCCGATAGCGCCAAGGTGCTGACGTCGCCGGGGGCAACCTCTTCCGATAGGCCACTGCTCGCCGAACTTGAGGAGGGAACCCCCCACAAGGGACCCGACAGGCGGGGGAACAGCAGAAAGAGGATCAAGGCCAGCGGCAGCGCCTGCCCCATCAGGGTCAGCCCTTGGCGCAGCATGGGACGAAGGTCGAGGGGATCCGACCGCTCCAGGGCGAGCCAGGCGATCAGCAAGGTGAGCAGTTGCACCGCCATGAGGGCAAAGGTGGGCAGCGACTGACTTTTAAGAAATTGCAAACTGACCAGAAAAAGCCCTAAAAACAGCGGCAGATGGCTCTCCTCGCGGTGGGGACTCTCCATCAACCGCAGGGCGATCATCACCAGCAGCAGCGCCACCCCGCCGGTCAAGCCGCCAATTCCCACCCCGCCCCAGATCAGCAGCAGCGCGATGCCGCCGAGCAAAGAGATCCAGTGGCGGTTGGGCAGTGGGCGGTGATGGGTTGCGAACCAAAAACGCCAGCCCAACAACGCCAGAAAGGCCAGCGTCGCCGCTATGGGAATGCGGGCAAAATGGGGGGCGGCGGCCAGAGTCAGGGCCAGGGCGATTAGCCCCATGCGCGCCCCGTCGAGGGGCTGGCCGGTGGTCGGCTGGGCGCTCATGACCGGGCCTGCGGCGAAGTACGGCGCCACTGTGGGGTTGCGTCGCGCAGGTCGCTTTGACCAAAGCGGGCCAGCGCCGCCAGGGCGCTTAGGGCGTGCCCCTCACCCTGGCCGACCGGCAAGTCGATCCCCGGCAGCTTGAGGGCGAAGGGGCGGCCCAGCGCCTCGCAATCGAGGATCCAGCGGCACAGCCTGGAGAGCCGGGCTTCATCCTCGTGCTCGTGCAGTTGCCCCCAATCAAGCAACACCGGCCCCGATTCCCCCTGCGCCTCACCCTCGAAGAGTTTGGTTTGCATCCCGTGCCCCCGCGCCACCCCTTTCCAGTGAACCCGGCGCAGGCTGTCGCCCGCCTGATAGGGGCGGATTCCGGCGAATTCCTCCTCCCCCCGCCCGCTGCCACTGCCTTGCAACGCCCCCTCTCCCGGCTCCATGCCGGGGGGGAGGGGGCTGGGGTC
>MNWR01000080.1 GCA_001872725.1 Proteobacteria bacterium CG1_02_64_396
CCCAGCCCTGACCCTCCTCTTCGAAGGTAACCAACCCCTCTTTATGAAAGAAAACCCGTAGGGAAAAACCGGGGGGATGGGAGGGGCTGAATAGTTACCCCTATTGTGACAAGAATCACCTGCAAGTGGGCGCTGCCACACGTTAGCCTCTCGGACCCAATGACCTGCTGGTGAGGGTTCGATGTGTGTGGCCTCGATCACGAATGTTGGCGTGCGATTTGCACTTCAAAATCCAATCTCGTGATTGGCATCACCCACTGCCCCAAACCTCGACACCATGCCGAAGAATCGCTGCTTTTTGGCCCCTTCGTCCGAGGTGGGTGACCATTTTTGTCGGATGCATATCCGAAAAGTGACTTTCGACCGATGCCTTCGCTCCACCTTCCTCATGCCGTCGCCTCGGGCCTTTGTGGTCCGCAGGGAGCGGCTTATCTGCGTTTGCCCCTCCCCTGCCTTCCCCCGCTGGGCGCCCCCTCTTGCCCAAATCAACCCGAGGCACCCCGTTTTTCGGTCTGTATGAACCCGGTGATTCAAATCACCCGGTTTTACCCTGGCACTCAGAGGAGAATCCCCATGACTTTCCGTTTGTTCACACTGATTTGTACGGCCCTGACGCTGGTAGCCCCTGCCGCGTGGGCCGCGCCCAAGATGTCGGTGACGATCACTCAAGAACAAGAGGTGGTGGTCGAAGAGAACGGCAAGCAAGTGACCAAGCGGGTCGAGGTGGTCGAGGCGACCCCCGGTGAGGAACTGATCTACACCCTGGAGTACCGCAACGACGGGGATGAAGCGGCCAAGGATGTGGTGCTCAACGACCCCATCCCCGCCAACACCCAATTCGTTGCAGGCAGTGCCTTCGGGCCCGGCGCCGAAATCCTCTACTCGGTGGATGGGGGCGCGAGCTACAACAAACCGGCGCTGCTGTCCTACAAGGTGACCCGTTCCGATGGCACCCAGGAGCAGCGGCAGGCGACCCCGGTCGATTACACCAACATTCAGTGGATCGTCGAGTCGGTCGAGCCGGGCAAAAGCGGGATTGTCGGCTTTCGGGTGCGGGTGAAATAACCATGAGCCGCGAGATTTCCTCAATGATCGGCGCTCGATACGGCCCTACCCGGCGCCGAATACGTCGCCCGGTGTGCTGGCACGGTGAATCCGGCCCACCGGGTCGAAGGCGAAACCGCCGATTCGAACGAGACCTAAAAGCAACAACAACGGAACAACCGGGGAATCGCAATAAACCCTCGGTTCCCCTGGTTCAAACAGTGCACAAAGAAGGAGTCACACCATGCAAGCTAAATCGTTAAGCACCCTCGGGGCGGCGTTGATCGGCGCCGCCATCATGTGGGCGCCCCAACAGGCGCTGGCCGCCACCGCCGCCGGGACCGTCCTGACCAACGCGGTCACCGTCGATTACAAAGACGGCGGCGGAACGGCGCAAACCCAGCTCACCGCCAGCGTCAACGTCACCGTCAGTCTGGTCGGTGGTGTCGCCTGGGGCGCCGCTCCGGTCGATCAACCGACCAGTTCGGGCGATCCGTTGGCCGCCCCCTATACCGTGACCCTGACCAATACCGGTAACGGTTCCGACACCTTCACCATCGCCGACGGTACTACCGAGAGTTCCGGCAATCTGACCGCCGGGACCTTCACCACCACCCCCGATGAAGACGGTGGTACCGCCGGGGTGCAGTTGACCCTGTTCGGCACCATCTCCTCAGGCGCCGGTGTCTACGACGGCACCACCAACACCACCATTCCCGTCGGCAATCTCACTGTGGGCGACCTGACCGCCACCGTTACCACCGTGGTGATCAACGGCAATACCTACACCGTCGCCGCCGGTTCCACCTCCACCAGCTTGGTGGTGGCGGGGGATGCCAGTGCCGATGTCGCCGCAGCCGGTGTGCAGATCGGTGAGATCGCCACCGTCACCTACGACGGCACCACCGTCGGCACCTTGAGCGGCGGCACTGCCACCGCGACCCACGACCACAGCCTGACCGCCACCGGTCTGGCCCTGGACGGCAATACCGCCGCCACCGCCAACGTCACTTGGTCGACCACGGTCAACAACGCCGTCATGACCGTGACCAAATACGTGCGCAACGCCACCAACGCCAACGGCAACACCAACGGCGTCGGCCCCACCGTGGTCAACACCGTGACCTACTACACCTCGGGCGTGACCGGCAATCCGGGCGACACCCTCGAATACGCCATCGTGGTCGCAAACACCGGGAGCGGTCGCGGTACCGATGTGATCGTCACCGACACCTTCCCCCAATTCACCGCGTACGTGGCCTCGTCGGTCACGGTCGATACCAACGGCGACGGCACCTACGACCACACCCTTGGCGCGGGCGATACCGAGGCCAGCAACGAGGTGGCGGGGATTGTCGAAACCGATACGGGCGATGCTTTGGGGACCGTTTTGAAGGTTTACGCCGGCGTCGGTGGGGTCGAAGGGGCCGCCTACGCGGGCGGAACGGGCGGTGAAGTCGCCGGCGCCGCGCAATCGGTGATCCTCTATCAGCTCACCATCCAATAATCGCCGTTTCGTCTCCCCCCAGGGGCGGCCCGTTTGGGGCCGCCCTTAACCCATCCTAGGAGGTTGTCATGAACAACCAACGCAGCATTCGAACCGGCATGGGGCGCTCCGTCGCCACCGCCGCGTTGGTGCTGGGGGCCTTATGGAGCGCGCCGGCTTACGCCGTCGCTCCGGCCAACACCACCGTCACCAACACCGCGACCTTGACCTACACCGGCGATGCCACCGGGATCCAGGCCTCGGTCGACTTCAAGGTCACCCTGAAGGCCTCGCCCCCCAGCCTGGGTTCCGGTCCCATCGCGGGCGGCGGGGTTGCCCTTTCCCTAACCGGTCCCGGCGATAACACCGTGGTGGCCGGTCAAGCCAGCAGTGCGACCTACATCATCACTGCCAATGCCAATGGTCCCGACACCTACAACCTGACCGAAAGCACCACCTACACCGACACCGACGGTTCGGGCCCGGCGACCTACAGCCCCACCAGTGTCACGCTCGGCGCCACCGCTGTGGCCGTCGCCGGTACCGGCGCCACCATCACCGTTCCGGCCGATGGCACCGCCAACAGCTCGATCAATGGCATCGTCAATGGCGACTATGTGGCGATCGGCGGCAACGTTTACGTGGTCAGCAACGTCACCGACAACGCCACCGGCACCTCGACCTTCGACATCGACACCTCCATCACCGTGGCGGTGGGCGATCCGATCGGCGAGGTTAAAGAATTCACCATGAACATCGCCAACGTTGGGTTGGTCACGCCGCTGGGAACCCCCGACGTCACGGTGGTCACCACTGCCACCTCGGCTGCCGATGGCGGCCAAAGCGCCAGCGATAGCCACAAGACCAGCGTCACCGAGGTCACCTTCGCCAAATACGTGCGTAATGTGGACACCTCGGTGGTTGGAAGCGGGGCTTATACCGATCCCATCGGCGGCGCTACCTTCTACACCGGAGGCGTCACCGCCAAGAGCGGCGAGACCGTCGAATACCTGCTGAAGGTCACCAACCCCACCGGCACCACCGCGGTGGCGGGCGCCACGATCACCGACGCCGTGCCGACCTTCACCACCTATGTGGCCAGCTCCACCCGGCTCAACGGCATCACCGTTGCCGGCGACGGCGCCACCTCGCCGGTGGCTGGTGGTTTGACCATCGACGACGACACAGGTCGCGTCGGCGGGGTCGCCGCCTCGGGCGCCATCGCCTCGGGCAGCAGCGCGACCGTGACCTTCCAAGTCACCGTCGACTAAGCCGCGCCATCGTGATTCGTCACCTCCATACATTCCTCGCCCTCCCAGCCGCGGCCTTGCGCCGCGGCCTGGTTGCGGGGCTGCGGATGGCAAGGCTTGTTGTACTGGCAACCTTCCTGGGACTGGGGTTGGTGGGGACCGCCTTCGCGGCGGTCTCCATCCCCAGCACCGGGTATTTGATGTACACCGGCATCACCATGCCGATCCAGGCATCGGTCACCATCCAGGCCGACATGGGGGCCAACGACAAGGCGCGGTTGACCCTGGTCGGTCCGCAAGACGCCATGAGTGCCGGAACGCAGCACCCCCTGGCGGTGACCCTGATTAACCAAGGGGGCAACCCCCTGGTCGGTTCCATCATCACCCTGACCCTGCCCCCCGGTTTTGCCCTGACGGTGCCGGGCGCGGTCAACACCCCCAATGCCGACGGCACGACGACGCTGACGATCAACGTTGCCAGCCTCAACGTGCGTCAACATATTGTTTTGAACGGTACCCTGACGGTCCCCGCCGATGCGGTCGAAGGGGTTTACAACATCGGCGCCCGCCTCGACGCCAACGGCACCACCATCGTGCAAGGCCAAGCCAACGTGGTGGTACAACAGCAGTGCGCCCTGGGCACCATCGAATTCCGCAAGAAAGACAGCCAAGGCAATCTGAGCACGGCGACGGTCTACCACGCCGGTGTGCTCGATCGCTCGGGCAACCCCATCAATTACGACACCATCTATGTGCAGGTGACCGACCCCGACCGCAACCTGGATCCGACGGTCGCCGAGACGATCACCATCGACCTGGCCTCAACCCTGCCCAACAGCAGCGGTAGCGACCAAGAGACAGTGGCCCTGACCGAGACCGGTTTGTCTTCGGGGGTTTTCTTAGGCTCCATCGCGGCATCGGGGCCGCCTCCCTTGGTCGGCGACGCGTTGCTGACCCTGGATCACAACAGCAAGATCACCGCGATCTACACCGACCCTTGCGGCGGCACCCAAGGGACCAACCGGGCCGTCTCTTCGGTGGCGCTGGTCGATCCTTACGGTCTGATCTTCGACACCAAAACCGGTTTGCCCCTGGCCAATGCCGGGGTGCGCATCGTCTACCTCGGCCCCCTGAACATGAGCCAGCAGATGGCCGAAAGCTCGGTGGGAACCGATGCGACCGTCTTTGCCGACGACGGCATTACCCCCTCGTCGGCACTGCTGACCACCCAGGCTGACGGTCGCTACCGTTACCCCTACGTTCCTCCGGGTACCTACCGTTTGGAGGTCACCCCCCCCGCCGGATACCGGGGGCCTTCGCAAGAGACCCTGACCAACATTCAGGCGCTGCCCAACGCCCCCTTCGCCATGGAGCTGGGGTCGCGGGGTGAGGTCTTCCGGGTTAATCCCGGTCCGGCGCTGCACATCGACTACCCGCTTGACCCCCTGGCCTCCGACCTTTACCTGACCAAAGCGGCGGGTAAGAGCCGGGTCGCCATCGGCGATTTCTTGACCTACAAAATCACGATTGAAAATCCGAGCCTGACCACGGCGGTGAACACCGTTGTGGCCAGCGACCGGCTCCCCATGGGGATCCGCTACCGCAGCGGTTCGCTCAAGATCGACGGGGTGGCCGCCGCCGACCCGACCATCAGCGCCGACGGGCTGACCCTGACCATACCGGTCGGCGCTTTGGCCGCCTCGGCGATCTCGACCGTCGAATACGTGGCCGAGGTCGGGGCGCTTGCCGGGGTGGGGACGGCGACCAACACCGTGACCGCCACCGGCGCCATTGCGGGCGGTGGTACCGCCGGATCGAACGTCGCCACCGCCACCACCACGGTGACCCAGGATCTGTTCGCCACCCACGGCATCATCACCGGTCAGGTCTGGATCGACGGCAACGACAACGCCTTGATCGACGACGGCGAAGAGGGGCTGGGCGGGGTGCGGATCTACATGGAGGACGGCCGCTCGGTCATCACCGATCCGAAGGGCAAGTACCACTTCGACGGCATTGTTCCCGGCATTCATGTGGTGCAGGTCGACCTGGCCGATCTCGACAGCCGTTACGAGCCCGCCACCCTGCCCAACACCCGTTTTGCCGACCGGGCGATCAGCCAGTTCGTCGACGTTAAGGCGGGCGGATTGTGGCGCGCCAACTTCCGCATGCTCGACAAGGCCCCCCCCAGTACCCCGGTGACCCTGACCCAACGGCTCTACCGCAAGGGTGACGTCACCTGGGTCGAGCTGGAGGCCTCGCGCGGCCTCGATGTGGCGGTCGACAACTGGTCGATTGTCTACCAACCCCCCACCGATTGGGCGATTGCGGGCGATCAGGCGATGCTCGACGGCAACAAGATCGCCCCCGAAGACACCTTGCTCGGCAACGTCTGGAAGCTGGCGGCGCTCAACCCGACCACCTTGCCCGACGGCAGCACCAACGCGCTGTGGAAGCTCGAAGGGGGCAAGGACCGTCACGTCGTGCGCTTCCCCTTGATTCGGGGCGGCGAGGCGGGGATGAAGTACTCCACCGCCTATGTGCGCTTTACCTCCGCCGGGACCGCCCACGGCCACACCGCCATCACCAAGCTGCCGATCCTTGAGGATGTGCTCCAGATGCACGAGACCATCCGCCCCATCAAGATCACGGTGCACCCCAACTTTGAAACCTTCGACGCCGCCATCGACCTTGAAGATGTCGACGCGCTGACTGCGGTGATGCCTAAGCTTGAAGGGATTCGCGGCCTGAAGATCCACGCCATCGGCCATACCGACAACGTGCGCATCAACCCCCGCGCCCGCATCACCTACGCCGACAATCAGGCTCTCTCCGAGGCGCGCGCCCAGGCGGTGGGCGAGGCGTTGGGCTCGCTGCTCGGCCTGCCCGAGGGGGCGGTCACTTGGGAAGGTCGAGGCGAGACCCAGCCAATCGCCGACAACACCACCCAAGAGGGGCGTGCCCAAAACCGCCGGGTCGAACTGATCGCCACCGGCTATCAAATCGTCGACCTCGACCAGGAGCCTGAAACGTTGATCGACGAGGCTGGGTTGGACGGCAACGGTCTACACGCGGTGCTGCGCCCCTACTTCCCCGAGATGGGGACCGACCTTGGCGCCCAAGACCGCGACGCTTTGCTCGCCTTGGCCGACATGGTGCGGGGGATGGACTACCTGAACATCCGGGTCGAGGGGCATACCGACAATCAGCCGATCCTGCCCAAGTACAAGATGGAGATCCCCGACAACCGGGTGCTGTCGCAGAATCGGGCTCAGTCGGTCGCCCAGGCGCTGCAAGATCTGCTCGGCCTGCCCGACAGCGCGGTGAGCTGGGAGGGTTTTGGCGAGAACTTCCCGCTGTCCACCAACAAGACCGAAGAGGGTCGGGCCGAAAATCGCCGGGTCGAGGTGTGGATCTCCCGCAAGGTCGACCGGGCCAACACCGTCATCCTCGCCTCCAACCAGACCGTCTCGACCGTGGCGCAGGGGAGCTGGGATGTCGCCCAGACCCAGGCTGCCACCCCCACAGTGATGGTGGTCGAGCCCTCCGTGGCCGGTCTGGCCTCCCCCAAGCAGGGCGACGTTTTGCCTGGTGCGGTCACCGCCATTCGCGGCTACCTCGATTCGCGCCTCAAGCCCCGCCTGACGGTCGACGGGGTCGAGATTTCCGCCGACCGCATCGGCATGACCAGCGCCGACCGTAAAACCGGTCTGACGATGTACAGCTACATCGGCATCAATCTGGGCAAGGCGGGGGAGCACACCCTGACCTTCGAAGGGACCGATACCTTTGGCAATGCCCGCTTCAAGCAAGAGGCGCACGTTCGGGTGGCCGGCGACGTCGCCCGCATCGTGGTGAGCGATCCGGGCGACAACGTCGCCGATGGCCGCACGCCGGTGCGGGTCAAGGTGCAGATGTTCGACGCCTCCGGGATCGAGATCCACGGCGCCACCGAGGTCGATGTCAGTGCCCTGGGGCTGATCCCCATGGGCGCCGCCGACGCCAAGCAAGAGGCGCTGGCCCAGGTCGATCCGACCCAAAAGGTCGGTCGTCCCCAGTTGTCGCGCGACGGTTACCTCTACTTCCGCCCCCTGAACCGCACTGGGCGTTACGAGGTGACGGTTCGCTACAACACCGCCGAATCGATGGGCCACCTCTTTGCCAAGGCGCAGCCCCGCGACTGGATTTTGGTCGCCTTGGGCGAGGGGACGGTGGGTTACAACACCGTGGCGGGCAACCTGCAACCGGTCGCCGACGAGACCCTCTCCGACAAGCTCTACCATCGGGGCAAGGTCGCCTTGTTCGCCAAGGGGCAGATCAAAGGCGACTACCTGATGACCGTCTCGTTCGATTCGAACAAGCACAACGATCCGAACTTCGACGGCTTCTTGCAGCAGATCGACCCGAGCCAGTACTACACCGTCTACGGCGACGCCACGGTGCAGAACATCGAAAACACCGGTCGGTTGTACGTGAAGATCGAGAAGGACACCTTTTACGCCATGTACGGCAACTTCCAGACCGGCCTGAATCAGGCCGACCTGGCCCGGTACAACCGCACCTTCACCGGTCTGAAGTCGGAATACCAAGGTGAAAACCTCGACTACACCCTGTTCGCCACCCAGACGCCGCAAACCTATGTGCGCGACGAGCTGCCCGGCGACGGCACCTCGGGGATGTACTACCTCAGCCGCTCGCCGCTGCTGGTTAATTCTGAGCAGGTGACCATCGAGACCCGCGACCGCTTCCATAGCGAGCGGATCCTGAGCAGCCGCCCCCTGAGCCGTTTCCTCGACTACAGCATCGACTACACCACCGGCGCCCTGTATTTCAAGGAGCCGGTCCCGAGCACCGACGGTCAGTTCAACCCCGTGGTGATCGTGGTCGAATACGAGGCCAACAACCCCTACAACACCTTTACCACCTTTGGTGGACGGGTCGCCGCCCGTCCGGTCGAAGGGGTCGAGGTGGGTGGCACCTACGTCCAAGAAAACGGCCTGGGCTATGCCGACCGCATGAGCGGCATCGACACCACCGTGAAGCTGGGTGAGGCCTGGCAGATCAAGGGCGAGCTTGCCCAAACCCAGACCCGTACCAACTCGACCCGCCGCGCCGGCAGCGCTGAGGTCCAATACGACGACGGTGCGGTTAAAGGACGGGTTTACACCCGGCAGGTCGACGGCAATTTCGGTCTGGGTCAGACCCAGGGCAGCGAGTTGGGAACCCGCAAGAGCGGGGCCGACGGCTCGGTGCAGCTCGCTCCCGGCCAAACCGTCAACGCCGAGCTGTACCGTCAAGAGCAGCTCGGCAACGGCGCTCAGCGCGATGTCGCTTCGGTCCAGGGCCAACTGGCCGGGGAGCACACCGACCTGCGCGGCGGTCTGCGCCATGTCACCGATCTCGATGGCTCGGGCAACTCCATTCAAACCAATCAGGTGACCGCCGGTATCAGCCACCGCGCCACCGACAAACTCACCCTGGTGGCCGACCGCGATCAAGGGTTGGGCTCGGCCAACGACGCCGACTTCCCCACCCGCACCGCCCTGGGGCTCGACTACCTGCTCGGCGACGCCACCACCTTGACCGCACGTCAAGAGTGGACTCAAGCCGGGGGCAGCGGCACCGAGGCCTCGCGCATCGGCATCCGCACCACCCCCTGGTCGGGCGGACAGCTCTCCAGCGACGTGCAGCGCACCTTCGCCGACGGCGGGGAGCGGATGGTGGCGGCGGCGGGGCTCAAGCAAACCTGGACCCTGACCGAAACCATCGCCCTCGATGCCGGGCTCGATCATTCGCGCACCCTCGGCACCAAGGCCGCTTCGCCCCAAGCCCCGGCTGCCGCCGTCTACGGCGCCTCCGAGAATTTCACCGCCTACTCGCTGGGCGGCGCCTACACCCCCGAGGGGCTGCGCATCAATGCTCGGGTCGAACTGCGCCGCGCCAGCTCCTCCGACAAGTGGGTGGGGATGCTGGGCGCGGTCGGCGATGCCAGCGACGCCCTATCGCTCTTCGGTACCGCCCAGGGGCTGCGTGAAAACCGGAGCGCCGATCTGTCGCAGTTCTTCGATGTCGCCATCGGCCTGGCCTACCGTCCCGCTGCCGACGGCTGGATGTTCTTCGACCGCTTCGACGTCAAAACCAGCAAGATCGTCAGCGCCGCCACCCAGGAGCAAAACCTGCGGCTGATCAACAACCTGAGCGCCAACTGGCAGGCCAGCACCGATTTGCAGCTCTCGCTGCAATACGGCGCCAAGTGGATCTGGGATACCCTGCAAGGCACTCGCTACAAGGGCTTCCTCGACCTGATGGGGGGGCAGGCCGCTTACGAATTCCGCCCCGAGTGGGATGTGAGCGTTTTCGGTCGTCGCCTGCACAGCTACAGCCTGGGCCAAACCCGGGACAACCTGGGGATGAGCATCGGCTACAACGTGGTCGAGAACGCCTATCTGGCCATCGGCTACAACTTCAGTGGCTTCTACGACCGCGACTTCTCGGCCCTGGACTTCACCCTGCAAGGCCCCTTCTTGGCAATCCGCTTCAAGCTGGATCAAACCGATGTTGGCAAGGCTGCTGACGAGGTGGCGGGCGGGGTCCGGTGAGCATGGGACATAGGGCATTGGCTTGGGGATTAACCGCCGTTTTGTTGTTGGCCGCGCTGCCTGCTCGTGCCGACCAACTTGACGACGACCTCAACCTGGCCGAGACCCTGATCGGTTTCAAACTCTACGAGCAGGCGCTGGATCTATTGCCTCCCCCCCGTGGTGGACTATCCCCCATTCAGACCGGACGTCTGTGGTACCTGCGCGGTTTGGCCCACACCCGGGTCGGCCAGTCCAAAACCGCTTTAGAAGATCTCGACCGGGCGGTGGCGGCGCTGCCCGAATACAAAGACGCGCTGCTGCTGCGGGCGCAATTGCGCGATGTGCTCGACCAACCCGATGCGGCGCAAACCTGGTATGCGCTGCGCCAGAAATACCCTGCCGATGTCGAAATTGCCTATTGGGCGGGGAAGTACCTGCTCACCCATGACGACCAAGAGGGTGGGACGCAGGCGTTGCAGATCGCTGCGGTGGGCCGACACCCCTGGGCGCTACCGGCCCAAAAGCTATTGGGGCGCATCGAGGCGACCCGCCCCCCCGATCATCCGTCCGCGACCCGCTGGAATGGACGCATCGAGATCGCCCCCCTGGTGAACAAGCGGGTGGTGCTCTCCTCAGAAACCATCGATCTGCCGCAAAACCAGGTGGGGGATGTGGGTCTCCGGGCCGCCGCTTCGGTGCAGGGGCAACTTGAGGGAATCGGTGACGGACTCTGGCTCGGTTTCGATTACGACGAGCTGCGTTATCAAGATTTTCAAGCCTACGAAACCCGCTCCCTGCGTGCCTCGCTCAACAAGGCCTGGAGTCCGGAGGATGGGGGGCCGACCTTCTGGGGCGGAGCCGACTTCGAGGCCTACTCCATCGGCGGCGACGCCCTGTTTCAGGGGGTGGTCTTCAACGGCGCGCTAGAGGAACGACGCGACTTGGGGGCGGTTCGGCTGCAATTGAATGTGGGGCGGCGGTTTTTCTCGCCCACTTACAGTGAGTTCACCGCCTCTCAGATTCACCTGAGCGGAGAATTCGAACTCAACTCCCCCCTCTTGGGCCGCTGGAGCGCCGCCCCCTACCTGCATAAAGAGCTGGCGACCACCTCGGTGCGTAGCTACTCCGAGGGGGGGATCACGCTGGGGGGTGAGGCGTTGGGCTGGGCGCTCGGCGACTGGGGGGCGATTCACCCCGCGTTGCTCGGTCGGGTCGGCTGGCGCCGCTACGACGCGGTCGACAACAGCACGTTGCTGAAACAGCCGCTGCGCCGCCAAGACATGGCCTACGCCGCCAGCGTGAAGTTTCTGTACGACGTTCCCCCCGGCGACAGCCCTCTGCTGAATCAGGGCTACTTCGGGGTCGAATGGCAGGGCAACCGATCCAACATCGACGCTTCGGCGGTGTGGCTTCCCGCCAACAACCGTACCTGGTCCACCACGATTTACTCGGTGGGCTGGGTCGTTCAGTTCTAAGGGCCGCAGATGCGCATCGCCCCGCTCCACCGCAGCTATTGGCACACTTTGTTCGCCACCCTTGTGTTGGGGTTGGTGCCAGGGTTGAGCCACGCCCACCCCTATCTGGTCGATTTTGGCGGTCAGGTGACGATTGAGCGCAGCGGCGCCCCCCTCGCCCCCACCACCGGGATGAATCTACAGGGTGGGGACCGATTGCAAACCCAGGAGGAGGGGTGGCTGCTGATCGGCTTCACCGAACGAGCCGCCCTGCATCTGGCAGGCCAGGCCCAAGCCCAGCTCTTGGCCCAAGAGGTCGCCAACGCCTCCCTGGCGGTACGGATCGATGCCGGCGTCGCCCGCCTGGCGACCGAAGTCCCCTTTGCCTTGAATACCCCGGTGGGGATCGTCTCCTCCTCCTGGGGCAATTTGGTGATTAAGTCGCAAGGGGTCGACGCCGGAATTGCGGTCGTCGAGGGGGACGCGCTGGTGCTCCATCCCGATCCGAGCATCGAGGGGGTCTGGCCTTTGACCCAGGGGCAATGGCGCCCCTTGTACCTGCGACAAACGCCGGGCAAAGCGGTCGAAACCCCCATGGCGTGGCTGGCCGGGATCGGTCCCGAACTGGTCCCCTGCGGCTGCGGCGATGTCCTGAGCCATCTGGTGCCCGGCGGGGTCGAGTCCCAGATCGAGGAAGAAGAGACAGGCAAAAAAACGATCGCCCCCCCCGGTTTGCGTGCCCTGCCCATCGACCAGATGATGCAGCGCGACCGCCCCTTGAGCCGACCGATGGTGGTCCCGCGATGAAACAGCCGACCATTTTTCTGTTTGTTTTTTTCGCGCTCCTGCTCGGCGGCTGCCCCGAGCTACAGCACCCCCCCCAGGGGAGCAGCGGCACCTCCACGGCTGCGCAGCGCGAGGGCAATATTGTCATCCTGTTTCAGGTCCAACCGGTCACCCAGGTCTTGCCCCAGACCAGCCGGGTATTGATTTCGGTCTACTGCGCCACCACCTTGAGCGGGCTGCCGCTGCAATTCGAGATGGCGGCCACCGACACCCCCCGCGCCGCCTCGTTGCCGACCGGTTATGAACTTCAGATCACCTACGACGCCTTTGATTCGGCCAACACCTTCATCGGTCGCGGCACCGCCCAAACCGTCCTGGTGAAGGATCAATCGCCCCAAATCTCGATTCCGGTGGCGGCGGTCGCGGCGGGCTCCCCCTACGTCAATCCCCTGAACGGTTTGATCGTCGGCACCGCCTTGGTGCCGATTACCGTCGATGCCATTGATCCCGGCACCGGCGCTGCACTGAGCAACGTCCTGGTCGCGCTGGGCAACAATGCGGCAGCCTCCCAGTACACCGATTTGTCGGGCCAGGTGGTCACCGCCGCCTCCCTGCCGGTCGACCTGCATCTGTTTTACTACGGTAATGCCGTCTCGGTGCTGGGTTTCGACGGCAGCCAGATCACCATTCCCGTGCCTGGCCAAACCACCCATGCGACGGTGCAAGGGAGCTTCAACCCCAACCCCACCCTGGCGACCAACCAATCGCTGGAGATCTACGTCAGCGATGGGGTGCAGGTGGCAACGGTGAATCAAACCTTGGCGGGGGGAGGGCTCTACAGCACTAATGTGCCCATGATGATGGGCCCCATTGGGGTCACGGCGGTCTTGCACGACAACGATCCGTTGGCCACAGACCCCTTCCCCAATATGGCCACCCCGGTGGTCATCAACGGCCCGCTCGATTCGACCACCGTTCACTCGGTGACCTTGAGTTTCCCCGTGACCCCGACGGCGAAGATCCAGCAATCGGTCGACATCGTTCCCCCCAACCAACTTCCGTCGGCGCAAAACTACCTGGTCGACGTGTGGAGTCTTGACGCCGCCGGGGTGCCGACCCCGGTAGCCAATCTCGACCCCGGATTAACCGCGGTGGTCACCACCCCGCGTTGGAACGGCTATGTCTTCACCCCCCCAGGGGCGGTGAACTACCGCCGCTATGTGTCGCTGAACGACGCTACCAACGGTGGAACCACCGAAATCTGGGAGGAGGCTACCGACCCGGCCCTCTTCGCTGCCACGGTCACCCCCCCCGACTTGCCACTTCTGGCCCCGGTCGACAATACCACCACCCCCTTGTTGAGCTGGACCCCGCCCGCCGGAGCCAATCCCGACCTGGTGGCGGCAACCATTACCCAGTCGACCCGGCGTTGGACCTTCTACCTGCTCCACCCAGCGGGGGTGACCCAGATTCAGGTGCCTCCGGTTTCGGCGGGCGCTTTTGCCCCGATTCAGTCGGGGGGGAGCACCACCGACGCAGTGGTTTCGCTGCTGAACTGGCAGGCGGGCATGACCTGGGATCCCCAGAGCCCCGACCTACAGCCCCAGCATTGGCTACCGCTGAGCAGGGCGACCAGCGCACCTGTGCTTTTCACCCCCCCGTAAAGGGGGCTTTGTGCCATCAACAAAGGCGGCCCCGGGCCGCCTTTGTTGTTTTGAACCGCCGGAGTTTGCGGACTTGAGGTTCGGCGACTTAGGTCGCCTCCTACGGCAGCGCTATTTTTGCAGCCCATCCTCGGGTCGCTCGGAAACACTGAAAAAAGGCTCCTTAGAGATGCCTTCAACGCCTTTAACGGATGGAGCCACCGGGACATATTCAGGGCGGTTTTCTCGGTTTGTGCGAGGATTGGTCAGCCCCCCTTGGCCCCTTTTCATCCCATCACCTCCATTCAAATGGATGGCCGAGAACCCATGAACCCCAATCAACCCACCGCCGACACCGACACCCTCCTCGAAGAGGCACTGAGTTACCACCGCTACCCAAAACCGGGCAAAACCGAGGTGGTTGCCACCAAACCGGTGCTGTCGCAGCGCGATTTGGCCTTGGCCTACACCCCCGGTGTTGCCGAGCCTTGCCGTCACATCGCCCGGGATGTGAACGCCGTTTTTGACTACACGAATCGGGGCAATCTGGTCGCGGTGGTTACCAACGGCACGGCGGTGTTGGGGTTGGGGAACATCGGTCCCGAGGCGGCCAAGCCGGTGATGGAGGGCAAGGGGGTGCTCTTTAAACGGTTTGCCGACATCGACGTGTTCGACATCGAGCTCAACGCCCCGACGGTCGACGAGGTGATTGCCGCGGTGACCGCGCTCGCCCCTACTTTTGGCGGCATCAATCTCGAAGACATCAAGGCGCCCGACTGTTTCATCATCGAGCGGGAGCTGCGGCAAAAGCTCGATATTCCGGTCTTCCACGACGATCAGCACGGCACCGCCATCATCCTGGCTGCCGCTCTGCTCAATGCCCTTGAACTGCAAGGCAAGTCGCTCGCAACGGCCCGCATCGTCTGCAACGGGGCGGGGGCGGCGGCGATTGCCTGCATGGAGCTGCTCATTGTTCTGGGGGCGCGCCGCGAGGCGATCACCATGGTCGATTCCAAGGGGGTGATCCACGCCGGTCGCGATGACCTCAACAGCGAAAAATTGGCCTTTGCCCACATCAGCGACCTGCTCACCTTGAGCGCCGCCGCTGTCGGGGCCGACGTATTGGTCGGGCTCTCGGTGGGGGGAGCCTTCACCCCCGCGATGGTCGCCTCGATGGGCTCAAAACCGGTGGTTTGCGCCATGGCCAATCCCGATCCCGAGATCATGTATGAGGTCGCCAAGAAGGTGCGCTCCGACCTCATCATGGCGACCGGCCGCTCCGATACCCCTAACCAGATCAACAACGTGCTCGGCTTTCCCTCGATCTTTCGCGGTGCGCTCGACGTGCGGGCGCGGCAGGTCAACGACGCCATGCTGGTCGCAGCCACCCAAGCATTGGCGGCGCTGGCACGCGAGGAGGTGCCCGGCGAGGTGCTGGCCGCCTACGACCTGGAGGAGCTGCATTTCGGCCCCGACTACATCATTCCCAAACCCTTCGATCCCCGGGTGCTGACCCACGTCGCCCCGGCGGTGGCGAGGGCGGCGGTGGCGAGCGGGGTGGCGCGGCGCGAGCTGCCCAATCTGGATCGGTACGAGGAGCATCTGGCCGAGTTGATGGACCGGGGTCGCTTGGCTCTGCGCTCGGTATTGCGGGCGGCGAGGCGGGGGCAGGCGCGGATTTGCTTCCCCGAGGGGGAGCTGGAGCGGGTGCAGCGGGCGGCGGCAGTGCTGCGGGCCGAGCGGATCGGGGAGCCGGTGCTGATCGGCGATCCCGAAGCCATCGCCCGGCAGTGGCGTGAGCGGTTCCTTCCCGGAGAGCCCCCCGAGGTGATCGACCTTGATGGCGATCCCGAATTGCCCGGCATCGCCGAGCATTACTTCACGCTGCGCAGCCGTCGCGGGGTGATGCGCCACCACGCCATTGAACGGCTGCGCCAGAATCCCAACCGCTTTGGGGCGATGTTGCTGCGCCGAGGCCGGGTCGATGCCCTGATCACCGGGGTTGGCAACCACTACCCCCAGTCGCTGCGCCCGATCCTCACCCTGATTCCGACCCAGGAGGGGGTCGCCCGCGCCTACGGGGTCTACCTGATGGTGCTGCCGACCGGGCTGTTTTTGCTGGCCGACACCACCGTCAATCCCGAGACCACCCCCGAGTCGCTGGCCGAATGCGCCCGTTTAAGCGCCACCCTGGCCCGTCGTTTGGGGTTGGAACCTCGGGTCGCCATGCTCGCCTACGGCAATTTCGGCTCCGCCGATCAGCCCGAATGCCACAAGGTGCGCCAGGCGGTGGCGTTGCTTCATCGAGGGGGGAATCCCGGCTTCGAGGTTGAGGGTGAAATGCAGGCCGATACCGCCGTGGTGGGGCGGATTCTTGCGGGGCGTTACCCCTTTAGTCGCCTGACCAAACCGGCCAATGTGCTGATTTTTCCTAACCTGGCGGCGGGCAACATTGCCTACAAGCTGCTCAGTCGTTTGGGGGGAGGGCAAGCGATTGGGCCGGTATTGGTGGGGCTGTCGCGTCCGGCCCATGTGCTGCAAATCGACGCCACGGTTGAGGAGATCGTCAATCTCGCCACTGTGGCGGCGATGGAGGCGGTGGAGGGGAAGTAGGGGCGGTGCGGGGGAGGGGGCGGTTGAATCGGCGTTTCTTGAACAGTGCGTGCATAAGGGAAACGCTGATTCAAGGCATCCTGTCTTGAATCAGCGCGCTGCGCAAAAACCAAAAGCAGAGCTTCGGCGACGGGGTCGCCTCCTACGACGGCGCTATTTTGGCAGCCCATCCTAAGCTGAATGCACCGCGCCGATGCGCCCCCTGCCAAAGCCTCGCCGCCCAGGTGTTGTAGGAGCGCCGCCTCGGCGCGAGGGTCGGTCGTCGCGCGGGAACAGGGGGCAGCGCATTCGCTGCACCGCATCAGTTTTCTTCAGGCTCCTTGACCTGACTGCGCATGTAACCCATCAGCGATTCGATCTGAGCGTCGCTCAAGGGGCCACCCAACGCTTGGGACCAGCCGGTCATCGAGGTATGGGGCAGCCCCTTGGCGATGATGTCGCGGTTGGGCAGCGGCACCCCGTATGGATGGCAGGCCTGACAGACCGCCTCATACAGCGGCTGGCCGGTTTTCCCCTCGGCGGGGTCGAAGTGGCATTTGCGGCAGTCGGCCTCTTTAAAAATCACATCGGGATCGCCCAGGGTGTCGTCGCCCGCCAGGGTGCCCTGCAAAATCAAGGTGCCGGGCTCAAAGCGGATGGTTTTGACGATCTTGCCCCGCTTGCCCTTGAGATTCATGTCGATCTCCATCTCGCGTGCCTCCCCCGGCAGCAACACCTCACCCTGCAAGTGCACCACCGTGCAGCCGCAAGAGGGCTGGGGGGTGCCGAGCGAAACCGGCAGTCCGGTGTCGTTCTTCAACGTCAGGAAGATCCTCATGTGGGGGTTGTCGTGTTTGGCCATGATCGTCCCCAGCTCTAGGGGGCGACCCGACTCGAAGGCCTGGGTGGTGGTCAGGGTGATGTGGCGGTCGGCGGCGTGGGCGGGCAGGGCCAGCCACGACAGGGCCAAAACGATCAGGGACAACAGGCGCATGGGGACTCCGATACCGTGGGCCGGGCAGAAGGTCTTCGAGGTGATGCCTCGGGATCATCCCAGGGAATGGTGGATGCGGCAAACGGCCCGCCGCGTCATGGCGGCAGCGCGCCGCCATGGTGATGGCTTTGCCGTGTGCCCAACCGCAGTTGCCATTGCCCCAGCACCCGATGCGACGGGGTATCCCCCCGCTCTCGCCACCCCTCCAACGCCAGGGTTTGCCGGGGGGAGGGGCGCCACGCCAGCCGCAGCCCTTGCCGACCGGGATTGAAGTTGCCGCGGTCGATCCTGAGCAGGTAGGCCACCGCCGTGGCGTTGGCGCCACCGATCCGGTGAACGATCCCCAGCTCCTCCATACGCAGTGCCATCCCCCCTTGTGGCCAGCCCCAGCCAACCTCGGCGGCCGTTGCCGCAATGTCGCCCCGGTAGTTCAGCTTACCCAGGGTGCTCTCCAGCGTGCCTTGCTCCCGCCGCCAATCCAGGGCGGTTGCCACCCAGGGGCCATCCCCCTCGTCGCCCCAGCGCACCAGCATCCCCATCAGGGCCGTGCTACCCGCCAAGCAGTTGGTGGTGGTGCCGCATCCGGCGGTGGCTGGACCGTGGGTGTGGGGGGCGTTGCGGTCGACTTGACGGTGGATCCCCTCGATGTGGGCGCCATGCACACTCAAGGCGAACGAATCGCCCCCCCACTGCCCGCCGACCTCCCACATCCCCGGATGCCGGACGGTTCCGGTGCCGCCGCGGTAGCCGCTGCCCGTAAAATGCCCGATATGAAAACCGGCCTCATCCCCGTGCCAGTCCAGGGTCACCCCCTCGTCGCTCCAGTGTTCGTGTCCCAGCACCGTCTGCACAAACAACGAGGGGAGCGCCCAAGCGGGCAATCCGGGGTGGCCGCTGGCGGGCATGAGCGTCCCCACCTTGACCCGCCAATGGCCGACATCCAACCCCACCCCGGTGTGGTCGCGCATAAAGCCGTTGGCGTCGTCGTACATCTGGGTGGCGAAGAGTTGTAGCCAGGGTAGGGGACGAAAAGCGATCCCTGCCCGGGACTGCCCCCACAGCCAGCCGGTGGGGGTGGTTTCGCGCAGACCCAGGGTGGGCAGATCGGGACTGGGGGTATCGAGGTGGCGCAGGTTGAGTTCCAGCAGCCCCTCCCAGCGTCTGGGGAGCTGGCTGGCAGCGGGCGGCGGCGCCATTTCGTGGGGGGCATGCGTCTGTTGGCTCTGAGCCGCCCCGGCCATCAGGCTAAGGGCCAGTAGCGGCAGCCCGAATCGCCGCGACGGGCGAGCCCCCCGTGAGGGCATCGGCCAGGAAGGGGTCGGCCAGGCGGGGGTCGGTGAGCATGGTTTCATCGGTCAGGGTTCCCAGGAAGGCGATGAGGTCGAGTTTGTCCTGGGGGGTGAGCGCCAGCCCCGAGGCCAGGGAGTCCTTGTAGGGATTGAGCCGTCCGTCGCCCGCGTTGGCTTGTCCGGGGGGAATAACCCGCCCTCCGGCGATGTAGAAATCGAGCACCTCGCCCAAGGTGGCGATGGAGCCGTCGTGCATGTAGGGGGCGGTGATGGCGACGTTGCGCAGCGAGGGGGCGCGGAACAGCCCCATGTCGGTCGGGATGCCGGTGCTTTCGAACAATCCACGGTTGGGGAGGGGGAATCCCCCCAGCCCGTCGATGTTGTAAAGGCCGGTGTTGTGGAACTGCGGCACCTCGCCCGGCATGGAGCCGACGTGGGTGACCTGTTCGTTGAAGTTGAAGCTGCCGTGGCAGTGGAAGCAGTCGGCCTTCTCGTTCATGAACAGGTTGAGCCCCCGCAATTCGGCGGGACTCAGGGTCGCTCCGCCTTGCAGGTAGCGGTCGTAGCGGGAATCGACCGCTAGAATCCCCCGGATGAAGGTGGCGATCGCCTTGATGACGTTGCCGAACACGAAGGGGTCGCCCTGACCGGGAAAGGCGGCGGCAAAGAGGGCAGGGTAGAGGGGGTCGGATTTCAGCCGCGCCAGCACCACGGGGCCGGAGGCGTCGGTAATCCCCAGTTCGACGGGGTTGTCGGAAAACAGCGGCACACTGTGGTGGGCCTCCAGGGTGCCCAGGGCGGGATTGGCCCAGGTGTAGGTGGAATTCCAGGCCGCGTTGCCCAGGGTTGGAACGTTGCGGGGCATCGCCTCGCCGGTAGCGCCGGTGGCGACGGCATGGCCGTTGGTGAAGGCCAGGCTTTGGAGGTGGCACGAGGCGCAGCGCTGGGCGCCGTTGCCCGACAGTCGGGCGTCGTAAAAGAGGTAGCGCCCCAGGGTGAATTTGGCCTTGTTGGGGAGATTGTCGGCGGGAACCCGAGGCGCGGGGACGTACACCGGCAGGTTCCACGACCAGTTCGCGGAATCCTGGGTGGGGTCGGAGACGGTTGTGCCCGACGGCAGGTTGAGACAACCGGCGAGCACAACCGCAAAAAGCCAGTACCAGCGCGGCATGTTCTAAGGCTTGGTTTCGACCACGAAGGGGTGGTTGGCCGAACCGTTGGCGCTGAGCGGCAGGCCGGTGGCCACATCCAGGTTCAGCCGCGAAAAGATCCCCGAGGCGGCGGTGCCGCAATCGGGATCGGTGTTGCCGCTCATACACCCCGCCGGCATGGGGGCGGTGATCGTCAGATCGGTGTCTTGAAAGAGGGTTGCCAGTTGCAGGGTGACCTGCTGGGTGGTGGGATCGAACGCGGCGAGCTTGATCGGCGCCAGATTCGGGGCGGTGCAGGTCGACTGTTCCATTGGGGTGGCAGCGATGCAGCCGAGGGAACCGACATGAAAGTTCCAGGTGTTGGTGGCGCTCAGGACGGCGTTGGGGCTGACCCCGGTGACGGTGGGGGTGAAGTTGAGCGCGTCGTAAGTCCCAACCGCGAAGCTCCCTTGGGTGATCCCCTGCAAGGGGGTACCCGCCACGGCGGTGGTGGCGACGTTGGGATCGGCCCCCACGGCGACGGTGGGGCCGCTCACGGTGGGGATGGGGTTGAGTTCGATCTTCACGAACTTGTGTCCCGAGGCCCAGCTCCACATCATCCCGATGGAATTCAAGGGGGCTGGGGCAGTGGCGGCGTCGGCGTGGTTGAGGTAGACGGTAGCGCCGTTGTCCACGACCGTATCGGGAATTCCGACCTCGAAGGCCAGACCCAGGTAGGCGCCGCTGCTCAGAACCGGGACGGTACCGGTGACGGCGGTGTGCATACCGGTATCGCCCCGTCCGGTGGAACCGTCCTCAAAGTCGAGCAGCGCCACGTTGAGGTACTGGTAGGTGTTCTGGTCCAGGGTCACCGGGTGTTCGCCACCCAGGCTGTCGATCAGGCGCAGGTTGGAAACATAGAAACGGGCATCGAAAAGGGTGGCGTGGGGTTGCAACCCCGCCGTGGCGGTGATCCCCGCCCCCGCCGTGGCGGCAAGACCGATGGTCCCGATGTCTTGGCCGGTCAGGGCGGTGACGGCGCCGTTTTTGAGGGCAAATTGGATCGAAAGCGGCTGGGTGGTGGCGGTGTTTGCCCCCGATCCAGACCCCGTGCCTGTTCCGGTCCCAGTGTTGGTGGTGTTGCCGCTGCTGGAATCGGTCGTGTTGCCGGTGTTGCAAGCGCTCAACAGCAGGGCAGCGCCTAGGGCCATGGCCAGGGCGGCCCTGGGGTGGGTGGCGGTACGGGACATGGAACTCCTCCTTACGGTCGGTTGGACACTTCCAATTGAAATCGCCCCCTTGTGGCCGGGAGCGGGTTGGGAGCGCTTGTTCCGCAAAATGGGCGCCAATGTTCAAACCTTATAAAATCAACAACATAGCGGGGTTAAAACGGAGTGGCGCGTGATTTCACGCGGTTTTATGTGGAAGACCGGCGCGATTTCACACCTTGCCACCGGACAACACCGAGCCCGCTTCGAGTACGATCCCCCTTCGCCATCCTCCCTCGGAGTCCCCATGCCCAAGCAACTGCCCCCTTTGCGCGTCAATGGCGACCGCCTGGTCAAGATCGCCGTCCAGGCTGGCATCGCCCCCGCTTACTCCTACGCCCCCTTCGACGTCGATGTCGATGGCCGCGCCTTCGCCCTACCCGCCACCGGGGGGATCACCCTCAACGTGGTGGTGGGCGATTCGGTCTTTGGTTGGGCGGGGGACCACATCGAGCCGGGGGTCTCTTTGCTGCTCAATGAAAAGGAGCGGACCGGCAAAGCCAACGCCGGGCTCAACTTTCTGGCGTGCTGTGGCAACGTCGCCACCCTCGTCAGTGGCGAGGCCCAAGGGGCCAAGGGGCGGGTACTGGGGCACCACGGCGGGGTCCACCACGTCATCGTCGACTTCCCGATTGAGGTCATGGAGCGGATGACCTTGGACGACAAGGTGCTCATCCACGCCTTCGGTCAGGGGATGACGCTGCTCGACCACCCCGAGGTCCACGCCATGAACATGGATCCCGAACTGCTGGCCGCCTGGCCGATCCGGGTGGCCGCCGACGGGGCGCTGGAGGTACCGGTCACCACCCTGGTGCCGGGCCACGCCATGGGCAGCGGCATTGGCTCGGCGGCGGTCCACTATGGCGATTACGACATCCTGACCCACGATCCCGACACGGTGAGCGAGTACCAACTTAATCAAATCCGCTTTGGCGATTTGGTCGCCATCCTCGATCACGACAACCGTTATGGGCGGACCTACCGCAAGGGGGCGGTCTCGGTGGGGGTGGTGGTTCATTCCGATTGCAAACTGGCGGGCCACGGGCCGGGGGTGGCGACCCTGCTCACCGCCCTGGGGGGCAAGATTCGCCCGGTGCTCGATCCCGGCGCCAACGTCGGGCGCTATTTGGGGATGGGACGGTTCCGTGAGGGGAGCAGTCAAAAGAAGAAGGGGAAGAGGGTATGAGTTTGCCGCAGCAGGTGGATTTGGTCGTCGTCGGGGCGGGGATTTCGGGGCTCGGGGCCGGGGTGAGGGCGCTGGCCGCCGGGCGCGATGTGGTGGTCCTGGAGGGAAGTGGCCGCGCCGGGGGGGTGATTGAAAGCCGCCGCCACGACGGCTACCTGTTCGATACCGGCCCCAACTCGACCTTGGGCAATCGTCCAGGGGTCAAGGAGTGGGTCGCCGAGTTGGGGCTCGACCCCCTCGATGCCGCCCCTGAGGCCAAGTATCGCTACGTGGTCAAGGGGGGCAGGTTGGTCCCGCTGCCGCTGGGGCCGGTCGCCTTCCTCAAAACGCCCCTCTTTTCACTCTGGGCCAAATTGCGGTTGCTGGCCGAGCCGCTGCATGGTCGGGCCGAGGCGGAAGAGACGGTGGCCCAGTTTGTCCGCCGCCGTTTGGGGCCAGAGTTTCTCGACTACGCGGTCGGCCCCTTCGTCAGCGGGGTCTACGCGGGCGACCCCGAGCGGCTTTCGGTGCGGGCTGCGGTGGCCAAGATCTACAACCTGGAGCGGGATCACGGCGGCCTCTTGCGCGGGGCGCTGGCCAAACGCAACGTCAGCGGCCAACCCAAGGGGGGGATCTTCTCGTTCGCGGGGGGGATGGGGGCGCTGCCTGAGGCAATGGCGGCCAAGTTGGGCGAGCGGCTCTTCCTCGATACCCCGGTCAAGGGTTTGAAGAGCGAAGAGGGGGGAATGGTGCTCGATCTGGGGGAGGGTCGCAGGCTGCGTGCCCGCGAGGTCTGGCTCGCCGTCCCCGCTGAAGTGAGCGCCAATCTGGTCGCCCCGCTCGCCCCGGTGGCCGAAGAGACCTTGCGCCAGATTCCCTACGCTGCGGTGGCCCAGGTGTTTCTGGCCTACCGCAAAGCCGACATCCCGGCGCTGCCCAAGGGGTTCGGTTTTCTGATTCCTCGGGTCGAGGGGATCGAAACATTGGGGTGTCTATTTTCAAGCCAGCTCTTCCCCGGTCGCTGCCCCGACGATCGGGTGGCGCTGACCGCCTACGTGGGGGGGAGAACCAATCCCGACGGAGCGCTACGGCTTCCGGCCCAGATCGTTGCCGGGGTGCGGGAGGACTTGAAAAAACTGTTGGGGATTCAGGCCGAGCCGGTCTATGTCGACACCGCCCGTCACGCACGGGCGATTCCGCAATACGAACTGGGGCACGAGGGGAGGATCGCCACCATCGAGCGGGCGCTGGCCCCCTTCCCGATCAAGCTGGTGGGGAACATCAAGGGGGGGGTGGCGGTGGCCGACCGGCTGCTGTTTGCACAAGCATTGGGGTGAGGGGTGTTTGGGGAAAGGTGGATAAGCGCAGCGCATCCACCTTCTTCCAGCCAAGGGGCACTCCCCACCAACATCAAAAAACCCCGCCGAAGCGGGGTTTTTTGTGTCCAACCGAGAGAAAACCGGGATTAGCCGGCGATCTTCTCGAACTTGGCGCGCAGCTCGTCTTCGCTCTCTTCGTGGTCGGGATCCTTGGGGATGCAATCGACCGGGCAGACCTTCACGCATTGGGGTTCGTCGAAGTGGCCGACGCACTCGGTGCAGAGATCGGGATCAATTTCGTAGATCTCGTCACCCTCGGTGATGGCGCTGTTGGGGCATTCGGGTTCGCAAACGCCACAGTTGATGCATTCATCGGTAATCATCAGGGCCATGATGAAGCTCCTCGACAGTCGAAATGGGGAAGAAAAAGTCCCCTTGGGGAATGAAGGCCATCTGGACCGGGAGGGTCGAGCCCTCGCCAGGGTCGGGAAATTTAAGGGTTCGGGGGGTGCGGGGCAACCGACAAATCACGACTTGATGATTTTGTCAGGGGTTGTCCTGCCGTAAGAGGTCGAGAAGCACCCCCTCGCGCAGCCCCCCGTCGGCAATCGTCACGGTGGGGGCGGCAAAACGTAGCGCCAAGGTGTGCAGCAGGATCAGCCCGGCGACGAGCAAGTCTTCGCGCCCCGGATCCATCCCCGCCAACGCCCCGCGCTGCCCCCGGTTCAGAGGAAGCAGCACCGACAGCCAGTGCAGGATCCGCCCATAGTGCAACTGGCAGCCGTTGATCTTCTCGGCGTCGTAGTGGCGCATCCCCAACTCCAAGGCGGCCAGGGTGGTGGCGGTTCCGGCGGTGGCGATTAGGGCGTGTTCGGGGGTCAACGGCCCAATCACCGGCCAGGCCGGTTCGAGCGCCGTTTGCGCCTCGGCCAGCAGGCGGCGCAGTTGCTCCGGCGGGGTCGGCATGGTCGGGGCCAGCCGTTCGGTCAGCACCACCACCCCCACCGGCAGCGAAATAGAGGCGACGATCCGCCCCCCTTCGAAACGGACCAGCTCGGTCGAGCCCCCCCCGATGTCGGCGATCAACGCCTTGTCCGGTGGGTTGGAAAGCCCCGCCATCACCCCCCATGCCGACAGCCGCGCCTCCTCATCGCCGCCGATGATCTCGATGGCGATGCCGGTTGCCGCGAGCACCGCTGCAATCACCGCCTCGCGGTTGTCGGCTCGGCGTAGGGTGGCGGTGGCGACGGCGCGGATGGCGCTGCCGGGGGGGATTTGGGGCAAGAAGCGCTGCAAGGCGGCGATCAGCCGGGTTTGCCCCCCCTCGCCGATCTTGCCGGTGGCGTGCAGCCCCTCGCCGAGGCGGACGATGACCTGATCCTCGACCAGGGTTCGACCCGATGCACCGACAATCAAACGGACCGTGTTCGAGCCGATGTCGATGGCCGCAGCATTCACGGGGCGAGTACCTCGGTGTCTTCTTGGTAGGTGCGGGCGTAGCCGACATAGCGCTGCGAGGAGGCGAGCAGGGCGGCTTTTTCATCCTCGCTCAAGGGGCGCACCGCTTTGGCGGGACGGCCCAGAATCAGATGACCGGGGGGGTACGACTTGCCAGGGGGGACGAGGCTGCCCGCCCCGACGATGGAGTCGTCGCCGATGGTGGCGTCGTCCATCACCACCGCCCCCATGCCGATCAGGATGCGATTGCCCAACGTGCAACCGTGCAGGGTGACGCTGTGGCCGATGGTGACGTCATCGCCGATGACCAGCGGGAAGGTGTCGTTGGTAACGTGCAGAACCGAGTTGTCTTGCACGTTGGTGCGTGCGCCGATGCCGATGAAGTGCACGTCGCCGCGGATCACCACGTTGAACCAGACCGAGCAATCCTCCCCCAGGGTGGTCCGCCCAATAACGGTGGCGTTGGGGGCCAAATAACAACGAGCCCCCAGTTGGGGGCTCCATTGTTTGTAGCGCAGGATCAATTCCAGCCCTCGCTCTTGGGTTCGTCGGCGGGGGGCGGGGTGACGACCGGTTTGCCCTTGCGCCGGTTTTGATCCTCCACCGCCAAAGCCGGTTTGTTCAGCGCCGCTTCCGAGAGCTCGTTCATGCTGCCTTGAATGCGACCGCCCGCAGCGATCTCCAGAGAACGGTAGGCGACCTCGCCAGCAATGCGGCCATGCTCCTGGACGATCAACTGTTTGGTCGCCCGCACGTTGCCGGTGACCGAGCCGTTGATGATGGCGATGGGGACCTCAATGTCGCCGACGACCTCGGCCTGCTCCGAAACAACCAGGCGGCTTTCACCATCGCCTTCGGCACGAATCGTCCCTTCTAGGCGACCGTCGATGCGCAGCTGTCCGGCGAAGAACAAATCCCCAACCAAACGGGCCGAAGCGCCAATCAGGGTGCCGATGCCGTTGGACGAGGAACTGGCAGGGGTGACGGCACGGGGGGATGGGTTTTCTTGTTTGTCGCGCTTGTTTCCGAACATCAGCGTGGCTCCTCTTGCAGCGTGTCGAGGGGAAGTACGGGACGGGCCAAAATATGGCCCCGGCGGTCGAAAAGGGTGATCTGTACGTCGGTTACGACCGCTCCATCCGGGATGGCCAGAGAACCTTCGAACGACTGGAAGTAGCGAAAACCGTAGGGGGCGGCCTGATCGGCGGGCTCCATCAGGTTCTCCTCTTCCCCCTCCTCGCCAACGCGGTAGGTGATTTGGAGCTGCCAAGAGCCGGAGATCATCTTTTGCCGCTTCAAACTTTGGATCAGGCGGAACTGGTAGCGCCACCCCTCCTCGCGCACAAGCTGAAAGCCGTAGACCTCAAGGCTGTCGTGTTGGGCGGCGCTTTCGAGAATGTTGCGGTAGAAGGTGAGCTCTTGGCGCAGATCGACCATCTCTTTGCTTTGCCGGTCGATGGTGGTGTGCAGGTCGGCGGTGAGGGCGTCGCGGGTCTCAAGTTGGCGCTGAAGATCATTAACCCTGCCGACGAGCTCGGCGTTGGTTTGCTCCAGCTGATGGTTCCGGTTTTCCATCGCATCGATGCGGGCCTGAGTTTGGCTGGTGATCGCCGGACTTTCGTTCTGCCAGAAGAACAAACCGATCATGAGGGCGGTATAGAGCGCCACGGCGCTCGCCATCGTGAAATACAACACGCTGCGGCGAATACGGATGGAACGGGGGGCGGTACCCTTCTCGTGGTCGAGAATGACCAGTTCGAAGCGACGCGGCAGCATCGATCAGGGAACCAGTGCGACGAGAGGGAGCCCCGCGATGAGCGGCCAGCCCATCATCAGGTTGAGGCAGGCGACCGCCTGACCCGAGGCGCCCCGGTTGAGGTTGTCGATGGCACAGGTGACGACCCAAGGGGCCCCCTCTTCACGGGCCGGGGTCAGGGCCATGGCGGCAATCGCGGTGCCCCGCACATCTTTGGTGTCGGGTTGGGCGCCGGGGGGGAGCAGCCGGATCAGGGGTGCATCGCCGTAGGCCTCGACCCAAGCCTGCCGAAGCGTCGCCTCATCCACGCCGGGTTTGGGCTGAATGTACAGGGTGGCGAGGATCCCCCGGTCGATGGGCAGCAGGTGGGGGGTGAAGGTGACCCGCACCGGGGTTTCGGCGGCCAGCGACAGGGTTTGGGTGATCTCAGGGGTGTGCCGGTGTTGCTCGACCCCGTAGGCCCGAAAGCCCTCGGCCACCTCGGCGTAGAGCTGGCTGACCTTGGCGCTGCGTCCGGCACCGCTGGTCCCCGAGGCGCAGGAGGCGATCACCTGAGGGGCGATCAACCCCGCCTTAAGCAACGGCACGAGGGGAAGCGAAACCGAGGTGGGGTAACAACCGGGGCAGGCGACCAGCCGCGCCTCGGGCAGCCCCTGCGCCCACTCCACCAAGCCGTACACCGCCTCGGGAATCAACTCGGGATGGGGGTGTTCGTGGTTGTACCAGGCGGCGTAGGTGGCCGGATTTTTCAGCCGAAAATCGGCAGAAAGGTCGATCACCCTCACACCCCGTGCCAAAAGGGCAGCGGCGATGGGGGCGGCGGTGGCATGGGGCAGACCGAGGAAGGCGATCTGCGCCTTGGCTTTGATCTGATCGGGGTCGACCGGATGAAGAAACGGGTCGGGCAGCAGCTCGGGGCTGATCCCGAGCAGGGCGGGAAAAACCGCCCCGATGGCTTGCCCCGCCTGGCTACCGGCGGCCAAGTGGGCAATGCGTACCTTGGGATGGCTGGCCAAAATCCGAATCAGCTCGATGCCGGTGTACCCGGTCGCGCCGATGATGGCGATATCGAGCCGATCCGACATGGCGCTCAGTCCTCTTCGACCGTGGTCGGCAGACCAAGCCGCCGGGCAACCTCAAGGTAGGCCTCTTCGACCCCACCCAGATCCCGCCGAAACCGGTCTTTATCGAGTTTTTCGCCGGTGTTCACATCCCAATAACGGCAGGTGTCGGGACTGATCTCGTCGGCCAGCAGGATCTCCCCTTGCCGGGTTTTGCCGAATTCGAGTTTGAAATCGATCAGGTCGATCCCCGCCTGGGCCAGCCGTTCTTTGAGTACACCGTTGATCGTGGCGGCCTGAACCCGCAATTCGACGATCTCCTCGGCGGTGGCCCAACCGAAGGCGATGGCGTGATCGGCGCAGACCAGGGGGTCGCCCAGGGCGTCGTCTTTGTAATAGAACTCGATCAAGGGTTTGGCCAAGACCTCACCCTCTTCCCGGCCCAGCCGTTTGGCCAGGGAACCGGCGACCCGGTTACGCACCACCACCTCAAGCGGAATGATCGAAACCTTGCGGATTTTCATCTGCCGCGTGCTCAAGGTTTCGATGTAGTGGGTGACGATCCCCTTGGCGGCCAGCACCTCGAACAGGTGGGCGGAGATCCGCTGGTTGAGGATCCCCTTGGCGGCGATGGTCCCTTTTTTTAAGGCGTTGAACGCAGTGGCATCGTCCTTGAAGTACTGAATGACCACATCGGGATCGTCGGTGGCAAAAACCCTTTTGGCTTTGCCTTCGTACAGCAATTCACCCATGGACATGATGCGACCTCGACAAAGGAGGGGGGAAAAGAGAATCAAGCAGGTGGAAAACCGATCAAAAACGCAGCGAGCGCCGCAGCAAATGAGCCGCGCAGTAGGTCTTTACCTTTAAAGGTTCCTAGGAGTCTGTCGGACTTGAGATCGTCCTACTCGGCAATTGCTCCTGCATTGCTCTACCTCCTGCATCCATGCAGTCGTGCGCCGGCGGGTAATCGGTCCAAATTTCCCCGGTTTTTCGTCACATAGCCACCACTATGATCCTCAAAACCGTGAAAATTTGGCCTCGATTCCCCACTCGGCTCGCTACGGACGCTCAAGTCCGACAGGCTCCTAGGCCCTTCGACAAGCTCGGGTGAGCGGGGTGGTTGGCCTGGGTCATCGGCAGTGTTCACGAGGTTGCAACCAGGCCATGCAAGCACCACCA